>NZ_JAOQJI010000070.1:0-12518 GCF_025567125.1 Phocaeicola fibrisolvens
TAGACATCCGCCTCTACCCGTTGCAGGCAAAGATACCCGTCACGCACCTCCCAGAAAGCGGTATATCCGCTATAATTGCCCGTGGACCGACTGACATTTTCCGGAAGCAAATCTCCCATCCGCCTGCACAGCAGGGAATCGTAGTCTATGGGCTTTGCCATCAAGACCCATTCTTCTCCTTCCAGGCGAATCACATCGCCCGATTGCCCTGTGGCCTTAAGCGGCAGCACGGCAAGCCACAGCAGGATACACAGCACCATCTTTTTCATACGCATCTGACTATAAGGAAAATCTTGTCCTGAAAGATACGAAAAAGAAACGGTTTTTCAAAGCTGTGGAAAGAATTGGCCAAACGCCTCTTCGTTTTCCCGGAAACATCCTTCTGATGTGTACGTCTCTCTTCCCGGAAACGTATGTTTCCCGAGGCAGAAACGTACGTTTTACGGCAGGGAAACATACGTTTTCCTTGTGGGAAACATAGAAAACACCTTGAAGAATTCCTCACTCCTTCAAGGCGTTTCCAGCTTATCCGTACCATGAATAGAAACCTTTTAGTAACCGAAAGGAACCCAACAAGGACTCGTAAACAAAAGCCTGTGTACAAAAAACAATACTTGCAAGATGGATGAAAAACATTTGGCCTTCAAAAAAGAAATAAATAATTTAGGGGCGAATGATTGAGTGTCAAAATGACAGAATTAATGATTCCCATAAACTTGATAGAAAACAACTACCTAAAATGACTATTATATGAAAATGGATGCATTTAACACATATATGTCCAACATACCCACTGACTTTTTTAAAAGCTTATGCCTAAAATATGGAAGCGCATATACCTATAAAAAAGGGGAATATATCTCTAAAGAAGGAGAGATATTTCCTTATTGGGGATATATAGAATCAGGTATTATAAAATACACTTGCTACAACGTGACAGAAAAAAAAGAATATAATACAGGATTTTCCTTTGCAGGCGAATTTATGGCTGATTATCCCGCATGTCTTTATAATATCAAGTCTGAGATTTCCATACAGGCTTTGACAGCTTGCAGAATATATATTTGCCATTCTGAAAGGCTGAAAGAAGAATTTGAGAGAAGCATGGAAAGTCAATATATTGCACGTATCGCAGCAGAACAAATGTGCTTTCAAACCTATTCAAGATATGCCGATTTTTACAGGCTGACCCCAGAAGAACGGTACAGACAACTTATCAAAAGAAGCCCGGATTTACTTCAACTCATTTCCGTAAAAGAAGTTTCATCTTACTTGAGAATAACACCTACCCACATGAGCAGAATAAGAAAAATGGTAAGTTTTGACAAGTAATTCTCAACATTTGTTGAGATTTTGGTTTGTAGTCTGCAATAGAATCAGGTATTTTGTTCTTCATAAATACTTTATAGTACCTTTATGTACTAAAAAACAATAGTTGTATGAAGACAAAGAATTTATTTGGAATACTGATGCTGTTCCTTTGTGTATTTAGCTTTTATAGCTGTAAAGATGATGATCAAATACCACAGTTTGAATTTACACCGGAATCATTAAATCAAACGGTTTGGAAAGGGAATATAGCTGATCCAACCTATAATGGTGAAGTGGGTATAAATTTTGAGACTAAAGAAACAGGAGTAATAAATTGCGTAGATCCACAAAATCCGGAATATACTATGGTGGAAGGTTTCACGTATGAGGTAAAAGGGAAATACATTTATTTCAAGAACTCTATTATACTTAAAAGCCAACCATGGAGTTTGATAGAAATATCTAAAAACAAAATGATACTCAAATACAATCTGGTTGATATAAAACCTCAATATCAGTCCACATTGGAACTTACAAGAATTGATTAGTTAATCTGACAAGAAAAGCGGCAAGAAATTACTTTGTCGCTTTTTTATTCCAATTCCTATTTAAAATCAAATGCGTCTATCAAGACATTATCCTTAATAAAAAGCTCATGGGTACTTTAGGTTATATAAATGATATGATGCGGAGGGACAAAGAAAACCGAGAACTTCGCAAATTAAATAGGGATAGAATTAAAAAACATTAATAAGTGCCTTGTTTTTATTGTGCTGGATTTTATATCAATGTTTTTTTTGTTATACAAAAGTACGAATAAAAAGTGATAAACAGAAAAATGTAGCAAAGTTATTGGCAGATAGGCGTTTTAGGAAGATGGCTTGAAAAAATGAAAGACAGAAAAAGCAATGAAAAAGCCAAGTTAGGACATCGCAGCGTTACCAATTCGTGACCATGCCCAAAACAGGTTATGATGAGGTTGGAAGAATATAGAAAACACTAACTTCCAGTGAGTTACTAACAACTCACGCAAGAAAATGCGGCGTGAACGAGAATTGCAGTATTCCTCAATGATTTGCGTAGCAACGAAGGATTCTTCACGAACTAAATTTGAAACCAAAAAAATTTTAGAACGATGAAGAGTACATTTTCAGTTATCTTCTACCTGAAAAGACAGGCAGTGAAGAAAGACGGTACAGTACCGGTTATGGGACGTATCACAGTGGACGGAACGCAGACGCAATTCAGCAGCAAACTTTCGGTCGATCCCAAATTGTGGGACACGAAAGGCGGACGTGTCACGGGAAGAAGTTCAGCCGCACTTGAAACAAACCGCCTGCTTGACAAGATGCGTGTGAGCATCAACAGGCACTATCAGGAAATCATGGAGCGTGACAATTTTGTGACGGCTGAAAAAGTGAAGAATGCCTTTCTCGGACTGGAACACCGCTGCCATACACTGATGCAGGTGTTCCGCCAGCACAACGAGGATTATGCAAAACAGGTGGAAGCCGGCATGAAAGCCAAAGCCACGCTTTCAAAATATCTGGTCGTTTACAAGCACCTGCAAGAGTTCCTGAATATCCGATACCATGTGAAGGATATTGCCCTGAAGGAACTTACTCCGGCATTTATCTCCGATTTTGAAATGTTTCTCCGCACGGACAAGCACTGCTGTACCAATACGGTCTGGCTTTATGTGTGTCCGTTACGGACAATGGTGTTCATTGCCATTAACAATGAATGGCTGACACGCGACCCGTTCCGTGAATATGAAATCAAGAAAGAGGAAACGACAAGAGGGTTTCTCACGAAAGAGGAAATCCGTATGCTGATGGACGGCAAACTGAAAAACGCCAAACAGGAGCTTTACCGTGACCTGTATCTGTTCTGTGCGTTCACGGGGTTGTCATTCTCCGATATGCGCAATCTGCGTGAGGAAAATATCCGTACATACTTCGACAACCATGAGTGGATAAACATCAACCGCCAGAAGACGGGCGTGGAATCGAATATCCGCCTGCTGGACCTGCCCCGAAGAATCATAGAAAAATACCGCGGACTGTGTGAGGACGGAAGGATATTCCCTGTCCCCCATTACATGACCTGCCTGTATGGAATACGTGCCGTAGCCAAACGGTGCGGTATCACGAAACACCTTACATGGCACCAGAGAAGACATATCATTTCTTTTTACTCATTGAAAACAAGAAACTTACAAAGATTATCAGCTTAACAGGTAACGATATGGAAACCAGCGGGCTTCTATATTCTACAATGTTCTGCACTAATCAAAAGAACGCTTCTCTCATTTGCAAAAGTAGTGTTTTTATCCCTTATTACCAAAGTTATTCCTCTGAAAAATAGAGAAAATTTAGCGTTACGTATAAAGCACTTCCAAAACATTCTCTGCCAAAGCTGAATCATAAATACGTATGGCATTGTTTTCATCTGTGTTGTAACCAAGATAGTTAATATTGCCATACCATATCAGGGATTTGTCAATGATTGCAACGTCAATAGCCAATGTGTCATTAATCCTAATACTTGCTCCTATGCCTTTTAGCTTTTCCTCTTTTTCCAAATTACTTTTGATAAAAGCGACAACTTCCACACCCCGCGTCGATAGTTCTTTTAGCATCTCAAGTACGGAAGAGTGCTTGGCAAACCAAAGTTTTGTAGCGGAAATGACAACCGAACGCTTTGCCTGGTGTAAATCCTTGAAAAATTCACTTTGGTATGTATGTCCATTAAAAATAACGCTTTGACTTTCGTTGAACAAGTCTATTGGCGCGTTTGACTTAATCTGATAACCGACAGATGCATATCCTCTCAATCTACGCTTGTACATCACATCACACATCGACACGCGAATGTCGATGTAATCGTAAATCTGAACTTCTTTCTTACCCGGATATTCCCGATGCAGCCGTCCGGAATATTGCGCGATGATACCTTTCCATGAGACAGGCAATGCCAAGAACAAGGTGTCCAACCGGGGATAGTCGAAACCCTCACCCACATATTTCCCGGTTGCTACTATAACAAGCGGTTCCGATAGTGGCATGTTTTGCAAGTATTCCATTTTCTGACGCTTCTCCTTTGCCGATTCGGAACCGACAAGAGTAACCACATGTTTACAGTGTGGTATTAACGCGTTTGCCAATGTTTTGACATGGGCGGTAAGGTTGGTCAGTACAATTGGTGAACGTCCTTCTTTCAGAGCCACGCATACATCCTCTATTATAAGTCCGTTCCTATTTTCATCTTCAGCCATTTTCTGAACCATCCGGGCATAAGTGGACTTATCATCCGTCAACTCCCTATAAGAAGTAAAGCGATGAACAAGCAGACGTGTGAATGTCTGGGATGCCATTTGAGCTTTTGCGTCTGCCGAATAACGGATTGGGCCGCATTGCATGAAGATGATAGGCTGATGTCCGTCCTTGCGGATTGAGGTGGCTGTCAATCCATATACATAGCGAGCGTTGGCATACTTCAGTATCCGTTCAAAATTTACCGCTGACACATGATGGCATTCGTCCACAATCAACATTCCGTAATCCCGGACAAAAGGTTTTACCCCACTGTCTTCCAAGCAGGATTGCATCAAGGCTATGTCTATTTTTCCATGCAGTGAATTTCCATTGGAATCCAATGTTCCGAATGGCGAAAAGACTTTCCTACGACCACGTTTCTTAAGAAGGGCATCTTCCGTAAAGTCTATTTGCAGGAATTCTTCCAAGCGGGATTTCCATTGGGCCAGCAAGGCTTTTGTGTGTACACGTATCAACGTGTTTACTTGCCGCTCAGCAATCAAACCGATCGCCGTAACCGTCTTGCCAAATGCGGTGGTGGCATTCAATACTCCGTTGTTATGGGCAGTCAAGTTGGTTATGGCCGCTTTCTGTTCTTCACGAAGCTTGCCTTTAAACTCTACAGTTATATTCTTCCCTTGGTAGGTCTTGTCTTCTATACGATAAGTTACTTGGTTATCTTCCAAAAGTGTAACGACCGCATCTTCACATCCACGAGGCATTGCAATGTAATCGTCTTCCATATCGGCACAAGAGATGATGCGAGGAATATTGTAAGTGGACAATCGCATACCTTGTCTGGCATAAAACTCCGGATTTTTGAATGACGCGGTTCGTTTTAGGTGGTTCACGACCTTTGCAGAAAATCCCTGTAAGGGGATATACAGCATATTGGAGCGTATGAGGACGGGATTGGCAGGGAAATCATTTTGAGTAATCTTTTGAGGCACAGGTGTCTCCCAAGGTTTCGACTCGCTGGTAGTAGACAACTCGCCCAATTCCGAAGCCGTTTCATGTTTTGCCAATATTGCGTCAACCGCCACTTCGGATATCCGTTTTATTTCAAGCAAATAATTCCATTGGTCTTCGTATGCCATGAAGTTTTCGTCCACAAACACGCTGTTCCCTTCCTTGCGGGCTTTGCCTTGCAGTGGCAACGCCACCAAATTGCCGAATCCTCCATCAGGCAACCTGTCCTGATTAGGAAAGAAACGGTCGTATGATTTGAAGTCCATCCTTCCGTATCTTTCTGTCGCTTCCGTCAATATCGTATTTCCAAGCCTTCGTGCCTTGGATGCAGGCAACGGCTGTTCAAAGAACATCCAAACATGTGCGCCGTTCCCGGAACGGGAGCGTTCAATGGAGCAAGGAACATTCCAATCCTTGCAGACCCCGACATACGCCAACACATCTTTCTTGTATCCATGTTCGCATGACTTGTCATCAAAATCCGCGCACAGGAAGTTACACGTATTGTCGGCAAGAATGGCATAGGCACCGATTACATCCTGCCCGTCCGAACTCTTCCCTTCAAGATGTCGATAGATATCCTCATACTCCAAGGGCTTGAAAGCCCTGTTGGGGCATTCCGTACATTTATATCTTTTCTTGTCACACAATTGCCTATCCCATTCGTTCCGACATACAGGCTGGTAGCCGGATTTTCCGCTTGTCCGGCTGTACCATCTCCGCGCGAATACATCCTCACGTCCTTTGAAGAGATTGCGGAACACATCCACTTTTTCTTCCAAAGACAAATGTCGCTTTATAATGGGTTGTGTCAAGTGAGTACCTTTGCTGCAGAGCAAAGACTGTAGTCTGTCTACCTCCTTATGAAGAAGCTCATTTTCCATAAGAAGTTTGTTGTATGCCGCCAGTTCTTGGTATGTAAGCTGTTTTCCCATATCATTCAAAGCAACGGTGTCATATATAAAGGTAGGTACACAATGCCATCTTCTGTTTTCACATCCTTGTCGTGAAGCACGTAGGGTGTGGATAACTGGGAGCCATACTTGGCTATGCACTTTCTCAATGAATTCAGTGTGTAACGTTGCCCGGACTTCACCTCTATGGGGGAAATATTATGCCTGCTGGTCGTTACAGGTTTGGCTATCAGGAAATCAATCTCCATGCGGTCATCTGCCGATGTCCGTGAACTGTTGCTGAAGAAATAAAGTTTGTGTCCTGCCGCACGAAGCATCTGCGCTACGATGTTCTCCACCAGCATACCTTCGTTCACTTCCAGCTTGTCAAACATCAGCTTCCGATAAAGGTCTGCACTTACTATTCCCCGCTCGTCGAAAGCATGGCTGATGAGCAGTCCGGTATCGCCCATGTAGCATTTCAGCGTGGTGCGTTCTTCATTCAGTTTCAGCCCGATACTAGGCTCCGTTGAGTTATAACAGCAGTTAATGATTTTGGCGTCACTTAACCAAAAGAAAGCCTGCGAATAGTCACGCATACGGGCTTCGCTCTGCAAGGCGGACAAAACAAACTTCTTTTCATGTTTCTGCAACTGTCCCGGTATTTCCTCAAAAATAGCGGCAACTTTGGTTTCCTGATTGTCTGCATATTTGTGAATGTCATTGCGATAAAGAGCCAATATGTCACGCTTCACCTCATCTACCTTTTCAAAATCCCGCGTTTCCACATATTTGGCGACAGCCTGCGGCATACCCCCGACAATCAAGTATTGCCGGAAATAATCCATTGCCCGGCGGTGGAAAGCCTCCATAGGAAGACGTTTGTCAAACCGCATCTGTATGTAAGGCATCAGCATCTCGTCTCCCATAGCCCACAAAAATTCCTCAAAGTCCATCGGAAACATTTCGATGGCGTGTTCTTCGGAAGGCAGCATAATGTCCTTGACATTCTTCTTAATCGAAATCAGTGAACCCGTCTCAATGTAATCATAACGTCGGTCCGCCACCAAATGCTTGATGGCTGCACGGGCACGAGGACAAAACTGTACTTCATCGAATATGACTAAAGAACGGGCTTCTTCGTCTTTCGTTTGACGTGGAGTAAGCTTCCGCCTGAAGTAAAGCTCCAAATTCATGAAAAGCATGTCGAGGTCATCCAAATAAAGGTTGAAAAACTCCATCACTTGCGGATTTACCTTACTGAAATCCACCAAAATGTAAGACGCATATTCCTTACGTGCGAATTCTTCCACGATATAGCTTTTTCCTATACGTCTGGCTCCTTCTATCAGAAGGGCGGTATCACCTTTATGGTTCTTCTTCCATTCCAACAGTTTATCGTATATCTTTCTTCTCATAATTCACGCATTCATCTTTATTTTTACATTGACATTTCACATATTCAAGGTTATTGCGCTTGCAAAAATACACTTTTTCTTGGATTGTAAAGAACTTTAGGATGTTTTTATTCCAATCTGTAGTTTGACATTGGTATATCGCCACATTGAAAAGCGAATACATTGTGCCACCGATTTACATCATCCAAACTTTACCCCCTCTAAATCTGCACCCCATTGCTGAAACCTCTATTTGATGTTTCGCTGTTGTAAACCAGTACGACAGTAAACCTGCACAACAGTACAACAGCAAATCAGCGTTCCATTGAAACTATGTTGTTTCCTGTCTGTATAGAATTGCTTTCTTGATTATCCGTTTTTGTTCATCATCGTTTTTGCAAACCATTGGTTCGATGCACTTATGAACAAGCGAGGAAGTGTTTGCCTAAAATTGCATTTCCCTATTGGTCTGAGGCGGATTTTGGCTGCAATTGGCACAGATTGGCATCGAAATGACGCTATGGTCTGCACTTTGGGAAAGTGAAAATCCAGCTTTCGTTCCCTGCGTTCTCAAATAAGGTTCGGACTTACAACCGACCTTATTCCCGTTCTTATTTTGGGCAGCATAGGCATCGGGAAACGATGCTTTGAGAGCCAGAATATCAGCACAAATTCCAATCCGTTTGCTGGCGGATTGTTGCTTTCACGAGAAAGCAGCAAGGTGTCCTTCGAGTTACCCGAAGGCTTTTCGGTTACTGCCGAAAAGTGGCAGCAGCAAGGTATGTTTTGAGTTACTCAAAACCTTGCGAGTTACTCTCGCAAGCCTTGCCGCCGAGTTGCCTCTCCGAAGTCGGGCAACCTGTTTCTGACCTGCGGCAATCGTGCCTTATTCCTTGTACTTGATGCCGTATTGTTTCATCTTGCCGTATAGTGTGGTGTGCCCGATGCCGAGCAGTTCAGCAGCCAGCGAGCGGTTGCCGTCCGCCTGTTTCAGAGCACGGATTATCTGCCTCTTTTCCATTTCCACGTTCTTCAAGGACAAGGATGCTTCTCCCGACAGCAGAGGTTCTTCAAAATTCAGTTTGTCAGCCGTTATCACATCCCCGTCGGTGAACAGCACCGCCGAACGTACAGTTCCTTTCAGTTCTCTCACATTGCCGCTCCACGGATGGGCGAGCATCCTCTTCCTTGCCTCCGCGTCAAAGCCTTTCACCTGTTTGCCGAACTCCTTGTTGGCAAGTTCACGGAAGAACTCCGCAAGCGGCATGATGTCCTCACAGCACTCACGCAACGGCGGTATGTTCAACGTGTATTCCTTTATCCTGTGGAACAAGTCCTGACGGAAACGCTTTTCGGCGATTGCAGACTGCATATCCTCGTTGGTGGCGGCTATGATGCGCACGTCTGCTGCCTTTTCCTTGTTGCCGCCTATGGGTCTATACCGTTTGGTTTCCAATGCCCGGAGCATCATCTGTTGTACTTCGGCTGGCAGGTTGCCTATCTCGTCAAGGAACAGCGTACCTCCGTCGGCTTCCTCCCAATAACCTTTCTGTTTGGCATCCGCACCTGTAAACGCTCCTTTCTCATGTCCGAACAGTGCGGACGCAGCAAGCTCTTTCGACAGTAAGCCGCAGTCTACAGCGACAAAAGGCTTGCCTGCCCGTTTGCTCATTGTATGTATTTTCTCGGCAATGTGCTCCTTTCCCGTTCCGTTCTCGCCCAGCACCAACACGCTCATGTTGGTTGGTGCGACCAATTTTATCTTGTGGTCTATTTCACGGAAAGCCGCACTCTGCCGCTCGTGAATGGGCGTTTCGTGCCGTTCTGTCCTTTTCTGTAAGGTTTTCAGGAGAGGAAAGAGATTGTCTTCAATTAGCTTCTTCGGGATATAATCCTCCGCACCCGACTTCATCGACCGGACGGCGGTTGGCACTTCGTCATAGTCCGTCATGATGATGTAGGGATTGCGTTTCCCTTGTTTGCGAAGTTCATCCAACAGCAAGATGCCGTCACCGTCGTTCAGGCGCAGGTCGGCGAGCACAATATCGTCCTCGCACATCTTGGCGAACAGTTTGTGTGCCCCGTTGCAAGTGGACGCACTGACGGCTTGGAAACCTTTGCTTTTCAACAGCCTGCATACATAGCCGGAGAAAGTGAGGTTGTCTTCCACAACAATTATTCTTCCCATCGTTTCGCTTCCTTTCTTGCCAAGTCCACAATCATTTTACCTTGTGCCAATACAGCATTAACTGCATGTGTTATCTCTCCGTCCGTTGGACTATCGCTGTGAATTACGGCATATAATTCCTGCAACGGCTGTTCCGCTTTCATCAGCATCCATGAACTTCTGAGGTGGTGTACCCAGCCATCCAATGCCTCCATGTTTTTCTCTTTCGCCGCGTTCTGCACTTCATCCATTTCTTTCTCCGTTTCCGTTACCAACCGTTCCAATGTATGTCGCCTGTCGCCAAAGGTGAGTAAAGCCGAGAAGTCGAGCAGTTGTCTATGCTCTTTATTGGCATATTGGCTTACTACATTCAGTAGTTCGGCAATGGAGAACGGTTTACCGAGCATGGCGGTGAACCCTGCCGATTTCAGTTCTTCCTCCGTGATGAACCCTGCCGCCGTTACAACCACAATTGGAATCGTGCGTGAGTTGCCGATGTCGGATGTGCGTAAGAGTTCCAGCACTTCGTAACCATTCATGTCAGGCATCTTCAAATCGGTTATTAGGATGTCATAATCCTTTCCGCGCATTTTATCCGTCAATTCTTCTACCGTCAGGCAAGTATCACAACTTATGCCGTTCTGTACAAGCATATCCCGTATCATGCTGAGCGTCACAAGGTCATTGTCTATCACCATTACGCTGTAATTTGAAATAATGTCTTGCACCTGTTCTTTCTTCCCGTCAGATTCTGTTTCTTCGGTTTTCGGCAATGGAAGAACAACGGTGAACTTGCTGCCTTTATCCTTTACGCTTTCCACCGATATACGTCCGTTCATCAGTTCCACAAGCTGTTTCACGATGGGAAGTCCCAACCCGAAGCCGTCCTGCGTGGCGGCATTGCCCAGCCGCTCGAAAGGCTTGAATATCCGTTCCTTTTGTTCTTCGCTGATGCCCGTACCCGTATCCTCCACCGTCAGCGTAAAAACACCGCCCTTGTATCTGGTTGCCAGAGCAATAGTGCCGTTGTCCGTGAATTTGATGGCATTGGAAAGCAGGTTGCCGCCTATGCTCAAAATACGGTTCTTGTCGCCGTCCACTACTTCATTCGCATAGTTACAAACGGTCAAGGTCAAATGCTTTGACTTTGCTTGCATGGTAAACTCCGTTTCAAGAGTATCCGCTATCAGGTTTAGCCTGAATGGTTTGGATAGGATTGTCACTTTCCTGCTGTCCAACCTGAAATAGTCCAAGAGGCTGTTCAGCATGGATGCCATGCGTCCTGCCGAAGTCTTTATTGTTTCCGCATGGCGCACTCGGCTATCCTTGTTGTCATCGTTCAGCAAAAGTTCGGCGTTGCCGCTGATGGCGGTCAAAGGTGTACGCAGTTCATGGCTTACGTTCTGTATGAGGTTGCGCCGCAAGCGTAGAAGTTCCTCGTTCTTGGCGTTGCTCTCCTGCAATTTGCCGATAAGCTTTTCACGCTTTTTCTTTTCGTCCGCGTTGCGTTTCAGTTCCCTATGGATGGTGAGATAGGACAGGAACAGCAGGATGATGGCTGCCGATATGGTAGCGGTGAACAGCCTGACGGATAGGCTTTGCGCCTCCGCCATCTTCCGCTCTTTCTGTATGAACGCCCCCAATGCCTGCCTGTCAAGGTCGCTGACAAGACGGTTCAGTTGGGTGTTCAATGTCCGGTTACGTATGCGAAGGCTGTCGGTGTAGGCATCCATCTCCGTCGCCTGTTTCCGTTGCAGGGCAATCAAGCTGTCGCCAAACTCGTGCAACTCTTGGGCTGAGGGAAGTACTTGTACGGTCTTTTTGCCGCCGAAGAAACCTGCGATGCCCTTTTTCTTCTGCTGTACGGTGCGCAGACTGGTCGCACGTTTCGCCACTTCGGGCAGGTGGTTCACCAAAATACTGTCGGCTTCTTCCTGCCGTTCAAATACCGACATGATATGCCGCAGATGTTCCTCCTTGCTTGCCAGTAGAGAGCGAAGAGTGTCTATCTGCGCTGGATACACATATGCTGCACAATGGAACTTCAATGCTTGTAACAGACTATCTGTACACAGACGTTGGATACGGTAATGACTACAGTCTGTTCTGTTCCAATCAATGACACTCTCTCCCAACATGGTAAGCCGAGTGATATATCGATGGACATTGTGAATATCACGTATAGCTTGCTGTACTTCGCTGTTTTGTAAATCAATTTCTGATATTCGATGTCGTTCACGTACCAGAATTGATGCCATAAAGCCGATAAGTACAATTAAGATAAAATATCCTACTAACACTTTATACCGTAAATTCATTTAAGAATCTATCATTTTAAAGAGGCTGTCTCAAATTGAAATATAATTTGAGATGGCCTTTTTTGTGCCTGCAAAAAAATCGGGCAAGCCCAAACTTCGCTCAGTCAGGACTTGCCCGTCTCCCTAATTTTTCGTATCTTTAGGGA
>NZ_JAOQJI010000071.1:0-12252 GCF_025567125.1 Phocaeicola fibrisolvens
AAAATTTTATTAGCTTGGTAACTAACTGATTATTAATTAATAATAGCTGTTTTGGCGAATTTTCTCCGGACAGCAATGTATCGCAATTATAGGTTTGCTGTCGGCGGCAAATACAAGCTGGGCGGACGGAATTACCTGACGGCAGATCTTTCGTATGACCGGTATGGGTATTTCTACGACTATAAGTTATAGGAAGTCACCGACTATTTCATGGAGGGGAACCGCATCACTTATTTCCCCGGACAACGCATCAAGCAAAGCATTCAGAAACAGGTGCTGGGCCAGGCGAAAGGGGTCTTCTACTTCGGCGAACGCCACATCCTGAACACGGGCATCGAGTATCTGTACAATGGTCTTGAATCTCCCCACCGGATTGACGGCGACCGTGCTTCTGTCTATACGTTGGCCGCTTATGCCCAGGAAGAATGGACGGCCCGGGAAAACACGGTCGTCACCGTAGGAGCCAGAGGAACCTTGCACAAGGAAACGGGCTTGAACTTCAGTCCCAAAGTGTCCGTCTTGTACAAATGGTCGGATTTTAACCTGCGTGCTTCGTATGCCATGGGATACAAATCGCCCACCGTGAAAGAGTTATATTACAACTACACCGCACATTGGGTGGCGGCGCGCTTACGGCTTATCATGGCAATAGGGACTTAAAGGCGCAGACCTCCCAATATGTTTCTGTAGGGCTGGAATACGCGGGAGACAAGTGGCAGGCCAGTCTGACAGGCTATGTCAACCTGTTGCGTCACATGATTGAGCTGGTGGAAATCAATCTGACCCCGGAAGAGAAGCTGGAGGAGATTGAGAAAAGCAAGGAGTATCGGAACCTGACGCGGGCACGCATCTGGGGAGTGGACTTCACTTTCAATTATCAGCCGACCAAGGACCTCACTCTGAGCGGCGGCTACAATTTCGCAGACCCCAGGGCCCAATATCCCAACCAGGGTATCAACTACATGGAATACATCCCGATGGATGCCACTTCAAAGCACAACGCGACGTTTCATGCCGCCTGGCAGCATGCGTGGAAGCGGTATCGCCTGGGAGTAGGGGTGTACGGACGCTATCAGTCCACCCGCCGTTATGTGAAGGATAACAATGCCGACGCTTTCCAGACTTGGCGCATCAATACGGCTCACACCTGCCTGGGAATGAAACGCTGGACGCTGACCCTGAACGTAGGAGTGGACAATGTGTTCAACTACATAGACCGTACTCCTTTCGGCTATAATCGGGCCACCACCACACCCGGACGTAATTTCTACGTTTCGGCACTCCTCAAGTTCAAAAGCAGATAATCACACTATATTCACTTATTAAACAAAAAAATCGTATGGAAATGCACTTTTTCAAATCAAGTATGATGGCCACGCTTATGGCGACCGCCTTGTGCACGGGTATCGCTTCGTGCAGTGACAAAGACGACGTGGAAAGTACCTTGAATCCGGCCGAACGGACTGTCTCTCAGGCCAAGAAGCATGACACGGCCTTGCTGCTCTGTACTTTCGGCAGCACCTACAAAGAGTCACTTTCCGTGTATGACGACGTGATGAATGACTTCAAGAAGGAATTCCCTGATGTGGACATTTACATGTCGTTCACCTCGCGCACCTGCATCAACCGCGTACAGGCTGCTACGGGCATCGAACGCTATGAACTCGACCAGTGGCTGAAGGCCATCGGAAACGCCGGATACAAGCGGGTGGCAGTACAGTCGCTGCATGTGATTCCCGGTGAGGAGTATCTTTCGTTGATGAACACCGACATCAAGAAATACTTTATGATCCAATGGTTCCCGCACATCGACGTGTTGCGCGGAGCCAACCTGCTGTCTGAGGAAGAAGACACGAAAATGGTGGCCGACGTGCTCTACAGTCACTATGCGGAAAGACTCAGTGACAAGCACCACATCGTGCTGCTGATGGGACACGGTAACCCGGATGAAAACTACAGCGCGAACCAAAAGTATGCCGAGGTACAAAAGGCCCTGCAGGCCAAGGCCGTCCACAAGAACATCTTTGTGGGGACGGTGGATTATGGCGATATGCTTTTTTGGCCCAAAGAGGTGGAAGAGAATCCGGCCGACCACCTCACGGATATCCGCACGGTACGCAGCCAATATCCGAATTGCATCTACTCCCAGATTATGCAGTATTGCGAGGATAACGCTCTGCAACCGGCCCACGTGAAAGTCTATATCGCTCCTTTCATGTCCATTGCCGGTGACCATGCCCATAACGACCTCTGGGGATTGAAAGCGCTGGCCGAAGGGGCCGATGTGAATAAGGTCGAACTGAACACGAACGAATACAGCTGGCGTGAACGTCTGGAGAAAATCGGCTTCTAGGTGCAGGAGGATTTTGAGTCTCATCCCCTCAAGGAGGCCGGGGCCGACCATGGTATCGCGGACGGTTGTGGCATCCGCGCCCTGGGCAGTTATCCTGAAATCCGTCGGATCTGGGTGAAGCACCTCCGCGAACAGTGGGATGCCAACGCCTGGGAGAACGGAAAGGATTATCAATAAGCCGTCATCAGGGGGCCGGAAGCATTGCCTGCTATAGCTTCATCGGCAATGCTTCCGGATAATGAAAGCTGTGAGTATAGCCTTAAATCGGATTTGGAACGTATCTTTGAGGTAGGAGTCGCAAAAAAACAAGTATTAAAATATGATAATTCATTTGATTAATCGAAGCCTATTCGTAATTTTGCGAACGACAAACAGATAAGGTAAATAGAAAGGATGAAAAAGAAGTATTCGGAAGGGCAGAAGAAGATGCCCCGGGAAGACTGAAACGCCGAAAGTAAGATGCTGCATTAACAAGGAAAACTGGGAAATTGCCAAAAAGGTGTTTGCCGGTTTTCTAGTACAACCTATATGCAAGAAAGAGGGCTGCTGTAAGTAAGCTCTTTTTTTTGAAGAATTGGTTCGTATTTTTGCGAATAACTAACGATTAAAATAGAAAGACATGAAAAAGATTTTATTCTTGCTTGCTGCATGCTTCACCTTTAGCGCCTGCAACATGAACGCAAAGAACGGAACGGAAGCACAGACTCAAAAAGAAGTGACAGTAAAAGACCATGTGGAAGTATTGTATTTTCACGGGAAGCAGCGTTGTGCTACCTGTATAGCCATCGAAAGTAATACTAAAGCTGCCATGGAGGAGAACTTTGCGGAACAGCTCAAAAGGGGGGAGGTCGTTTTTAAGGTAATAGACATCAGCAAGAAGGAGAATGAGAAGATGGCCGAGAAGTATGAGGTAACCTGGTCATCGCTGTTTGTCGTGAAATACAAGCACGGACAGGAAACAAGCGAGAACATGACTGAATTTGCTTTCGGAAATGCCCGCAAGTCGCCGGATGTATTCAAGGCTGGGGTGGTCAAGGCTGTCAATGAAATGCTGAAATAACGGAGAAGGTTATGGACTGGTTACAGACATTGCTGGATAACAGCTCCACTCCCGTACTGACGGCGTTTCTGCTCGGACTGCTGACCGCGCTGTCACCTTGTCCGCTGGCAACGAATATCGCAGCCATCGGCTTTATCGGAAAAGACATTGAAAACAGGAAGCGCGTTTTCCGGAACAGCCTGCTCTATACGCTGGGGCGTATCCTTTCATACACTCTGCTCGGAGCGGTACTGATTATGGTTCTGAAAGAAGGCTCCAGCATGTTCGGCATACAGAAGGCCATCGGAACATGGGGGGAACTTGTGCTGGGTCCGCTTCTGCTCGTGATAGGTCTGTTCATGCTCTTTGGCGACAAACTGAATCTCCCGCAGTTCGGATTCAGTGGAAATGCGGAAGGTCTCGCCCGAAGAGGCGGATGGGGTGCCCTGCTGATTGGCGTACTGTTTGCCCTGGCTTTCTGTCCGACAAGCGGCGTGTTTTATTTCGGCATGCTGATACCGATGTCTGCCACAGCGACAGCCGGCTATTTCCTTCCTGTGGTATTTGCCATTGCCACAGCCATCCCTGTGCTTGCCGTGGCATGGATTCTTGCCTTCAGTGTGCAGCAGATGGGAAATTTCTACGGCAGGATGCAGAAGGTGCAGAAATGGATGAACCTGATTGTGGGCGTGGTGTTTATCCTCGTCGGCATCTATTATTGCTGGATAATGTATTTATAAAATGAATCTGATAACAAACCAAATATTTACGAACATGGAAATTAAAGTTTTAGGTCCGGGTTGTGCCAAATGTAAAGCAACCTACAATGTCATTGAGAAAGTGCTGAAAGAAAACCACATTGATGCGAAACTGACCAAGGTGGACGACATCATGGAAATGATGAACTACCACATCATGACCACACCGGCCGTGGTGATTGACGAGGTGGTGAAGATGAAAGGACAGGTTCCGACTGAAAGCGAGGTAAAGAAACTGCTGGGCATCTGAGGCACAGAATGATTTAACTGTGGGCGGCAGAGACAACCGTGGTGGAATCTGCCGCTCTTTTAATGAACAGGTTGTTCGTATTTAAACGAATTAAAATAGAATAGAAATGATACAGGATTTTGCTGACTGGCTCGTTTACGGGTTGTTCGGACTGAGTGCCGACACTCCGGTAGGAGTTGCCGTAAACTTCTTCTTTTATGATACAATTAAAATTCTCTTACTTTTGTTCTTCATCAGTGTGTTGATGGGCATCGTCAACGCTTATTTCCCGATAGAGCGTTTGCGGAACTATCTCGTCACACACAAGATGTACGGGTTGCAATACTTGCTGGCGTCACTTTTCGGAGCCATCACCCCGTTCTGTTCGTGTTCATCCATACCGCTGTTCATCGGCTTTGTGAAGGGCGGCATCCCTTTGGGGGTCACCTTCGCCTTTCTGATTACCTCCCCGCTGGTGAATGAGGTGGCTGTGGCCATGTTCCTCGGTTCATTCGGTCTGAAAGTGACACTGATTTACGTCATCAGCGGGATTCTGTTGGGAGTAATAGGAGGTATCGTACTCGGCCGTATGCGTCTGGCTCCTTATCTGAGTGACTGGGTAAAGCAGATACAGGCCCACTCATCCGCCCAGGCCGATGAATGGGAAAAAGACCATACCACCTTTATCAAACGACTCCCGACCATTGTCCGTGATGCCTGGAAGATTGTCAGCGGTGTACTTATATACATCCTGATTGGTATCGGTATCGGTGCCTTCATGCATGGTTTTGTGCCGGAAGGCTTCTTCCAGCAATACATGTCGAAAGACAACTGGTATGCCGTGCCTCTGTCTGTGATTCTTGCCGTACCGATGTATGCCAATGCCGCAGGTATCGTGCCTGTCATCGAGGTGTTTGTGGCAAAAGGCATTCCCGTCGGAACCGCAATCGCTTTCATGATGGCGGTCGTAGGCCTTTCCCTGCCGGAAGCCACCCTGCTGAAGAAAGTAATGACCTGGAGACTGATCGGCATATTCTTCGGAACGGTGGCGTTCTTCATCATTCTGTCGGGCTATCTGTTTAACTATATACTGTAGATAAGATAATAAATAGAATAGGGGAACATCCCTCTTTTAAGTCAAACCAATAAAAAAACGGAATAAATGAAAGTATTGATTCTTTGTACAGGAAACAGCTGTCGCAGCCAGATGGCTCACGGTTTTTTGCAGTCATTCGATAAAAACCTGGAAGTATATTCAGGGGGTACCGAACCGGCAGCCCAGGTAAATGCCAAGGCAGTGGAAGTGATGAAGGAAGTGGGGATAGACATCAGTTCGCATGTGCCTACACACGTCAACACGTATCTCGATCAGGAATGGGATTATGTAATCACCGTTTGCGGTGGCGCCAATGAAAGCTGTCCCGCCTTTACAGGAAAGGTCGGCAAACGTATGCACATCGGTTTTGACGATCCTTCACATGCTACAGGCACACCGGAGTTCATCGACTCGGAGTTCCGCCGTGTACGTGACGAAATCAGAAATGCCTTTGCCCGTTTCTATATCACGGAAATCAGAAAAGAAGAATTGCCGAAATGCGCTTGCGGCGACTAGGGCGTTACTACCCAAAATGAGCGATATGACACATATTCTGACAGGAGATTTGGACTGTTCAGACGGTTACAGTATCATTGATAACTTTGTCCCCTTGCTATTATCAATCTGCCAATGCTTGTGAATGGGGTGCCCATTTTGCGCACAAAGTGATCATATAAAAAAAACACCGATCATCGGAATATGGTAAAGCGTATCCGGTGGTCGGTTTCATTTTTTGCTTTTTTAGTGCTTATTGTTCCCGTTCAAAATGGGCAAATGTGAACTGTTATTTGTTCAGCATCTGTAGTTGGTTGTCGCCCATCATTCTCAGGCCTTTAATGAAACATTTAATAAGAAATCTCATTTTTGTAGTTGTTTTTATGTTTTACAACACAAAAGTACGCATTGTTTATTACATAATATGTTGTATAGCATATAATTTTCATGAAAGGCCTTAATACTTGATATATGTCAACCAGATGGTAGAAGCTGAATGACTTTTTCTTTTCTGTCGTTATTTGAAAATAAAAATAGTATCTTTGGCAGACCGTACTTTTGAAAGAAAAAGAATGAGAATATGAGAAAAATGTCTTTGCTGAGTGTATGCTTTTTCTGTTTGCTGAGCCTGTCGGCTTGGGCAGAAGTAATTCCGGTCGACACGATACCTTTCGAACTGGGTGCCGACAACCGCTTGTATGTGACAGTCTATATCAACGGGCAGGACGACCGTCCCTTGCGCTTCCTGCTGGATACGGGAGCGACGGACGTGGTGCTCAATTCCAATTCGCCGCGCACCGAAGGGCTGGCTGCCTTTACGGAAAGTGTGGAGAACCAGGGTGCCAATTCGGTGGAGACCATTTCTTCCACAGCCCCCTCTCAGGTGGTGAGGATGGGCAGCCGGGCCATTTCCGGCTTGGAACTGATAGCTATTCCTTATCCGCCCGATGCCTGGGACGGCGTGCTGGGACTGTCTTACCTGAGGAACTTTGATGTCCGTATCGATTATCGGCGGAAATCCATCTTCCTGTATGAATTGGGCAACGGGCAGAAGGCAGCATCGGACAAGGCTGTCAGGCTGAAGATGGACTATCGTCTTGGAGTGCCGGTCGTTCCGGTCGGCGTGCGTGTCGGTGGAGTGGATTATCAGGTATCGGTAGAGGTAGACACGGGTTCCGACCGTGTGTTCGACCTCAATACACCTTTCGTCCGTCGCAACGGCCTGCTGGGCACGCAGAAACCATTTGCCATCTCGCGCATAGACGGTACGGTGAAGGAGGGCGGTGAACTGCAGAACGTGTACTTCGATTGGGTGACACTGGGAGATGCCCTGACTTTGCCCCGCATACCCGGTGCTTTTTCTACAGTGACGGAAGGGGTGCAGGCCAGTGAGGCGATGGACGGCGTGTTAGGCAACAATTTCCTGCAACGCTTCAACCAGCTTTATGACTTCAAGAACAACTTCCTTTATTTGGAGGTGAACGACCGACTTTATACTCCTTTCTATGACTTTTTGGTTCGTTGAACAGTCTCAACCCGAATGGTGCGTATTATAAACCCTTTCCAGCAGCTGATTGCCCAACAAGGGGCGATAGTGTCCTGATTCATAATAGTTGTGGTAATCTTCTGTAAATTCATTGATGCCACTGAAATCATATACATTTTCTTTTCCGAAAATGCCTTGCAAGATTTTTCTGTCATCCGGGTGCAGTTCTTTCTGGTTATAATCCGGACTGATGATGACACGTACTGAAGTGTGATGACGACGCAGGACTTCCCTGATTTCCTCCAATATCCTCCGTTGCTTTTGAAATATGGCAGTTTCAGCTATAGTGACCGTACCAACTCGCTCAGGAAACTCCTTTTTACGGTTTTCCCAGTATGCCTCACCTTCCTGCTCAATCATCTTCTCGCGTGGATTGAACGCATCGTTGTTCTTCGAATCGCGTATCCTTCCATAAGGGTTCATTCGCTTCATCCCTGGTTCCACACGTCCTGTGATTCTATATTTCAGATAGGGGAACAAAAAGTCTGGCATTGCGAATGCCTGTATGAATTCCATCTGCACAACAAACGGATTACAGCCCGATATAGCAGCCGGAAGTATATGGCTGGGACCTGTCAGGAGTTCAGAATGTGAAAGGGAAGTCCGGTCCAGAACCAGCAGCACATTCTTGATTTCTGCACTTTCACTCTCAAGGGCATGAAGCTTGAGGATAATCGCTTTCATACTTTCCGCATTACCGAAAAGGCGGATGGCACGGTCGCCGGGGGCAAGGTATTTTTCCCATTCTCCGCATCGGAAGGCCATAGTACAAGAATTACCCAAGATAAAAGAATTGAAATGCACGCTGTCCTTATGGTTCCGGTATATTTGCCACCCTACATGCTGTTCGTTCAACATGACGTCTGAATCATACAGGTCGTATTTGCGGAGGACCATAAAAGGATCGTCATACACGTAAAGGGCCATCAAAGCCCAGAATGGGAGGGCAAACCACAGCGACTTTCGGACGAGACGCAGGAAAGCAGCGCGTTTACGGATGGGTGCGTCCGTAATAGTTTCCGGTATTTTTTCCATCAGAATTGCAGATATATGAAGTTTTCCGTGCCGAACTTGCCATAAGCGAACACGGCAAACACAATTAAATAATACACGGTCCAACGGACGAAGGCTGGCTGGTTCTCTAAACGCAGGTGCAAGTCGCCTTTGGACATAAAAAAGTCATAAAGCAGTATCAGCAACCAGGCACTGCCAGCTACGATGCAGATGTGGTCGGACATGCCGATATTGATTTCTTTCCAGCTCGCATGGGGCTGAAAAGAGATGTTCCGCAGGAAATAGAACGCGTCTGAAACAGACTGTGCCTTGAAGAACACCAGCGATACGGCAAAAATGAGGTAGGTGCGGACAACCGAAAGCGTGGCGAACAGCCGTTCTCCGATACGTTTCCTTACCTTGTTCTGTATTTTTTCGGTCCTCAGTTCCCACACAATCACAAGCCCCTGAATGAATCCATAGACGGCAAATGTCCATCCCGCACCGTGCCATATACCCAACGCAATGAAGGTCACCATGAGGCTTGCCGTCACACCTCCTTGTCCCCAACGGCGAGTGAACGATGACAAAGGAAGAAAAAGGTAATCCCGCACCCAGGAGGAAAGGGAGATATGCCAGCGGCGCCAGAACTCAGCCGTGGTCTGGGCGGCAAAGGGATGCGCGAAGTTGGGTGACAGTTTCAATCCAAACAACATGCCTGTTCCAATCGCCATGTCCGTGTAGCCGGAGAAGTCGGCATACAGTTCGATGGGATAAAGCAAGCAAGCCATAAGCAGTTGTACACCTGAGGCGGTGTGCATCGAATGGAATACTCCGTCAATATAGGGTGCTATATGGTCGGCAAGCACCAGCTTCTTCACCAATCCCACCACAATCAGCTTCAGGCCGTAGGTCATCATGGAATAGGAGGCAGGAGAGAGTCTTCGGACTTGCGGAAGCAAATCGGCAGACCGTTCAATGGGACCCGACAGGAACTTCATGAACAGGAGCATATAAAGCAGGAAATCCATCAGACTCCGCTCCGCCTTTTCCTCCTCCCAATAGACTTCCGTCAAGTAGCCGATGGCCTGAAAGGTGTAGAACGACATGCCCAACGGGAAAACAATGCCGGAGTTTCCGGTCAACTGGTGGGCATAGCGGAACCCAATCCAGTAGAGGACGAGACAGGAGATACTGCTCCAGTAAATCAAGCGGGAGCCCCTTCCTTTTTCACAGGCCCGCTCAATCCGTATCGCCGCACCGTAGGTGAAAAGACTTACGACCAGTGCCGTGACAAGAAATGCGAGATTGAAGTAGCCGATGAAAACCCCACTGGCCGCCAGTAGAATCCGCTTCCGCCCTTTTTCACTGACAAAATGGTATAAGGTGAAACAGAGCAGAAGCAGCAGGACAAATTCAAGGGAAATGAATGACATCGCTTTTCCCTCCTTATTTGGCCTTATTCAGGATAGTCTGACACAGATCGCCTACGTTTTTCAATTTCACGATCTCACGAAACGTGAAACGCACCCCGAACTTCTTCTCAATCTCGGTGAGCAGTACCATATTGGTCAGCGAATCCCATCCCTCCACGTCGTGGGCCGTAGTGCTTTCGGTCAATGTGATGTTGTCTCTCTTCAATACTTTTCTGAATATTCCGTTCAGGGTTTCCAATAATTCTTTCGTTTCCATATACTTGATTGTTTTTGAGTTATTGCGTGATGAATTTTAATAGTTGCTTCCGGTCAGTTTTGTTGCTGTTGTTTTGTGGAAAACAAGGGATGAAGTGGATGTGCCGGGGGCACATATAAGACGGCAGACGGCTTTGCAGGTACTGTCCCAGGCGTTCCGTATCTTCCGTCTCCCGCTCTACGGTCAGGTGCAGTTCACAACTTCCGTCAGAGGTATAAACCGGCAACACTACCGCGTTACAGCTATGTCGGTAGAACGCCTTGACGTGGTATTCAATCTCGCCCAATTCTATTCTGAAGCCTTGTATCTTTACCTGTGTGTCTTTGCGGCCACAATAAACGATGTCTCCGTCCGTATCTGCCCGGCAGAGATCGCCGGTCCGGTAATAAAGCTTTCCGGAAGAATCCGTCACAAAACATTCCGCCGTCTTTTCGGGAGCACCCCAATACCCGCTCATGAGTTGAGGTCCGGAAATCCACAGTTCACCCGTCTCTCCGGTCGGAAGGGGTTTGCCCGAAGGGGAGGCAATCAGATAGTCCATCCCCTGAAAAGGTTTCCCGATTGCCGCCATGCCGTTATGGTGTTTGGCCCCTTCTGCCGGGATGACATACGACGTGCAGTAGATGGTCGCTTCGGTCGATCCGTACAGGTTGATGACCGTGGCGTTGGGTATGCAAGGACGAAATTCGTGGAGTAGATTCACGTCGGTGGCCTCCGCGGTGACGACGAGATAGCGCAAGTCTGGGAAACAGATTTCCCCGAAATAAGGACGTGACAACCGAAGCACGGAAGGGGCTACAGCCGCAAACGTAAGCCGATGGCGTTCCATGATATCCAGTACGTTCAGGTATTTCATTCCCTGCTGCGGAACGGGATAGACACACGCACCGAGGGTGAGGGGATAAAGAAACGACACGACAGAGACATCGAATGTCAGTTCGAACATCTGAAGCATACGGTCGTTTTCATCCAGTTGCCATCCTAAAGCACGATAGGCCCGGTAGAACGCATTCAGGTTCTTCCGGGAGATGGGGACCCCTTTGGGTTCGCCCGTACTTCCGGACGTGAAGATGATGTAAGCCGGTACGTCGGAATCCACCTCCTCGATGCCGGACGGCAAAGCAAGCCGATGAGAGGGGAGAGATACCCGTATGGCCCTGATGTCAGCGGGAAGCATGTCGCCATTTTCCCCACTGTAGAGCCACAGGCCGATGCCGGATTGCCGGGCTATCCGAGCGTTGCGCTCTGCCGGATAATCGGGATGTAACATGACGTAGGTTTTCCCGGAAAGCAGCACACCCAAAATGGAGGCGTAGGTTTCCATACGGTTTTCGGCCGCGATGCCCACCGTGTCTCCATGGAGATTTTTCAGCGTTTCACAAATACTTCCTGCCAGTCCGAACAATTCCTGATAGGTATAGGTCCGGTCGTCAAGGACCAGTGCCGGACGCGTGGCATAACGGTTCGATGCCTGGACCATGTCTGCCAGCATATCTGCGTCGTTTTTCTTTTCCATATTACGTAATTATAGTCTAGTCTATTATGTCTGCTTGCCTTTATTTGTTTATTTGTATAACGGAGATTGGTGCAAATCCCCCTATTCCAGGAATGTGAATATTGGTTAAATGTAAGTATGTGATAGATAATAGTTATACTGATTTGTATGCGGACAGCGTTCTGAGAGGGAAAAATATACGTGATTTATTACAAGAAGAATGACTGCTCTGTAGTGTTTCCGGAAAATGCTTCGTCGAATTGTGCCACATGAGGAAATGTTTTTTATGTTTTCCATTCGAGAACCGTATGTTTTCCATCCGTGAAACGTACGTTTCTCAAGGCGGAAACATACGTTTTCCGTGTGGGAAACATAGAAATTTCAAGCCCAAATGGGTATTTATGCTTAGGCGTTTTTGAGTCTACATAAAAGGAGGAAATAGAGGCCGTCTCAAAATGAATTGAGATGGCCTCTGCCGTTTCATATCAGATTGAAGTCGTTTGGATTTTCCTCAAAAAAAAGGAGTTTCCAGGTTTCCTCTTTCAAATTTCATCAT
>NZ_JAOQJI010000072.1:0-11908 GCF_025567125.1 Phocaeicola fibrisolvens
CCATCATACTTGCGAACATAGTTGTTGAACTGAGTCCTGTTCAGAAAAGCGGTTAATTGAGAGAATACGTATTTGTCTTGGAACATAGCAGCCATTTGTATTAGACTGCAAAGTTGCAAAATCAAGTCCGTTTCATTTCAAAAGGCCGTGTAATTGACTATATTTCAATAATTTCAAAGAACTATTTATCCACTTTTACGGGACAGTAGTGAAATCTAGAAATAAGATTAAGAAGAAAATTCTTTTTCTTTATGCACATTTTTAGGCGTTTTCACCTAATATTGGTGAAGCAAATTACTATAATGTAAAAACACAAGAATCAAATCAAATATAACTTTATTTGATTTTATCAGACGCCTAGAATTTAAAAAGGGGAACCGGAGATGAAAATTAAAAATCCCCGCATGTAGATTCTTTCTCTCGTTAAGAGATGCACAATGATTTAAATGATACAGATTTTCAGAGTTTTACAATAAAACAGACAATAAATGTTTAACGAATTGTATTTATTCGCCAAATAAAAATAAATTTTTGGAAGAAGCTGGAAGTTTTTGTCTACTTAATATTGTAGATATTAAGATTTTGCGTATATTTGCAACATTGTAAATTCATCTCTTAACGAGAGATGTATCTTAAATTGTAAACATAGACTTAAATTATTTAAATGTACAATTTGCGAAGTCGTTATTAATCAGAGTATATGTCATCCTACTTCGATAAAATTATGTATGAAAAAATGGATAAAGAAAGATTTGATGAAAGCGAGCAGTGGTTTATCCTGCGTGACCTTAAGCGTCCTAATTCTAAATCTCCTGCTTATAAACAGTTGGTAGATGAACAATATAAGGTTTTTACACCATTAAAATGGCGTTTAAGAATCTCAAAGGATGGTAAACGGATACGAGAGAAGGTTCCGTTTATTCAGGATCTTCTTTTTGTTTATGGGAAAAAAGTGAGATCGATCAAATTATACAACGGATTCCTACGCTTCAGTTTCGATTTCGAAAGGGTGGATATTGTATTCCGATGGTTGTCAGCGATGCAGAAATGGAAGAGTTTATGTATGCAGTAAAAAGTAGCAATCAGGAACATTCCTTCCAAGAGAAATTGCTCCGAAAGCTTTTGAACGGGCAGTACGTATAATAGAATTATTCATGTTTTATGCTTTTCAAAACAAGAAATTATGAAATATAAAATATTCATGGGAGTATTGTTATGGATTTCAGCTTTAATATTACATGCACAAAAGGTAGACAAGGCAAAACTGCTTGCAATATATGATAGGCAGTTTGAATTTTTAGATTCATTGCTTAAGCAACAATTCGTTGATCCTTGTGTGGCATTGAGAGATTTTAAGGCTAATTCACCTCTTCATTCAAGAGGGGATGATATCACTCCAAGCAAAGGATGTGAAACCTTTTTTCTTGAAAATCAAGGATATTTAGATTGGTATGCGCTATTTGAAGAGGCTGTGAACCAGAAAATGCGTGCTAATATCTTGGCAGTAAAAAATCAGACTGGCCTTCAGTGGTCAAGTAGCTATTATAACCGTACTGTTCCATATAAGCTTTATCAGTTCATCGATGAGGATGGCGATTTCTCCATGGTAAAAGACCGATTTCAAACAGACTTGAGCTGGGATTTGATGCATTGTGGACTTTTATGGGGAAAGTCAAGAATTGCTGCTCATAAGATTGATGCCGCACTTACGCTGGTAGATGCCAGAATGAACATTCAAAGCAGTTATATTGAGAGGCTTTCTGCTGAAAATGTACAGCGTTATCAGAAAGCTTTAGCCTTCTTACGGGCCTTACGCTTACAAAATCTCTCGTTGCTGGAGCAGACAGAAACTGTTTTATTTGAAAACCACCAATCAAGCACAGATCAATTACTGAAAGTTACGGATGAGTTGTTCATGATAGAGCAAATTCAGACTACAGATAATAGCTTATACCAATCATTAAGTGGGCTGGCTTATCAAGCGATAGATACGATTGCCTTACATACAGATCTTTTTCTTGAAGCAATTAAGTCGCAGAACAATGAGTTGAGAAAGTTAGATTTGGGTTATAATCGGATAAATGTGCAAATGGAGCAAACCTCTTTTTGGAGTAACATTAGCGTGTCACCCTTCATTCGTTTTGGATTTTATAATATGGTCGGCAATCAGCGTCAAGGTTCTATTGATATGGGAGTAAATCTACGTATCCCATTGTCTTTTGAACAGAGAAAAATCCGAAAAGCGCTGGCTGCTGAACAACAGATACTAACTACTAAAAGAGACTTGTCTTATCATGTTTTCCAAGAAGAAGTATCTTCTTTAATTCAAGAACTTAGCCAAATAAACAAGAGGATGATATATGAATACCATTGTATTCAGCGCATGCGGGATTTGTTACTTGGCCGTTCAGAGGCATTCAAAACTTTATATGGTGAGTATAGTCGTCCCGACCGTATTCGAGAATATAACAGATATATTGTTTGCTTGGAATCCATTGTTCAATTGAAATATCAAAGAAATGTCATTCTGATAGGCTTACAACGGTATTTGTCTAGCGAAAAGATTGATTTATATATAGACTACATAAAACAGAATTGATTCATTGTTATGAAAAATTTTATGTTTAAAACGCCTGAACGTCAGGCAGAAATAGAATATATAAGGAAAAAGCAGACACAGAGAATTGCTAAACAGCAAGTCATATTCATTTCGCTTTTCGTATTGTTCATGGCCGGCTTAATTTACTACATTGTATATAAACAATATTATTTGGAATTTCCAGGATATGTACATGCAAACGTACAAAAGATAAGAGCGGCTGGAGACTTGATTGTTTTTGATATGAATAAATCAATCGGAGATATTGTGATTCCAGGTGATACTGTATTCTCCTATATGTATCTGGATTATCTCATAGAACAAGAAAATGTAAATAAAGAAGTGGATGTGTTGATTAACTATCGTAAGACAATTCTTGAGTATGAAGAAGTCAGCAGCCAGATAAAAATCAAAAAAGATAAAATAGCAGAATTGCAAAAAGATATCGCAAAGGAAACCCATAATATACAATTAGGGATTAGTACCAATATATATAAGTTGGATTTGGAGCGACAGCTGCGAGAGGTTCAGATAGATTTACAGATGCAGGAACGTGTGCTTGGATTGTTAGGGAAACAACTTAAAGACGTTAATGTGGCATTAGAGAAAAGTGGGATAGAAGACCCAGATATTCAGATGCAACATCTTACTCATTTACGCAAAAAAGATTTTAATCGTGACGTATTGCGTTTTTACGTATCTTCTGACTCCGCTATAGTAACCAAAATGTCGGCGGCAAAGAAATCCAGAGTGTTCCGATCTGAGGATATTGTATATATGCAACCTTTAGATGTACATCTATCAAACATTTATATTACTGCTTATGTACCGTTTGAGGATGTGAAATATTGTACTTATGGCACTCCTGCAGAACTTGTGGTAAGTAATGAAATTTGTTTGGAAGCTTATGTAGCCGTGCAAGGAGCTGAATCTGTCGAATTACCACCTAATCTTCAAAGTAATTTCTCACGGGAAATTATAGTAAACCAAACTATTTTCAGATTGAAAGAAGGACAGTATATCCCTTTTTGGTGTTTGTCGGAGGGAACCCCTGTGAAGGTTAGAATCCGGAAAACTGATGTGAAGAAAAAGTCGGATGTGATTAATATCCACACCTGATTATATGTGAGTATCTTTCAAATATTTTAAATATAAAATTATTGTTATAATGTTTGACACTTGGAAAATTGTTACCAATCATAATGAAAGAAGAATATTAGTTGTAAATGGTATTCTTTCTGAAGAATATAAGAAAGAGTTGCGTTGGGAAGATTATGAAGCAATATTCATAGAGTCTTTTTTCGGACAGGCTTCACAGGATTACCAGGCTATTTTTTCGATTCATCCTTTGTTGGAGAGAAGTGCAGGATTGAAGCCTATTTTTGTAACGGATAAATTGCGTTCCAAGTTGGGGATATTTGCCGAAGTGATAGATGGATATGCCGATTCACCAACTTCACCAAGTGTGACAAATAAAATTGAGCAGATATATCAGAACCGTCGGAAGATGGGTATTGTACATCAGGTTGGTTGGGTAGATACCAAGGAGGCGATTCTTATACACTCTTTTCGTTTTATGATTTCCCGGAAAAAATTCAAGATGACTCCGCTGCTTTCCGAAGGGTCCACATCCGGATACATCATTCCCTTTATGGAAGTTTTGGAGCGTGCCGGGATTCTGGATATTTCTTTACGAAGGCTCTTTCAGCTAAAACTGATTGAGCTTGGTTACATGCGTCGTACCCGTTTCTTGAATAAGGTGTATTTGTGTCCTAAATGTCAACATTCGCATATTCTTTTTGTAGAGGTATGTCCGAATTGTAAAACGTCAGATATTCAAAGTCAGTCTGTGATTCATCATTTTCGCTGTGCGAATGTTTCTCCGGAAGATACCTATATGGTAGATGGTATGTTGAAATGTCCAAAATGTGGCAAATATTTGCGACATATAGGCATCGATTATGACCGTCCTACTGATATTTATATTTGTAACAGCTGCACGCACCATTTCATTACGCCTGACATGAATGCTATCTGCGCCAGATGCAAAGAAACATTTAATACAGCCCAGTTAGTTCCGTATGATATTTATGAGTTTGAGTTAACGGCGAAAGGGATTCATGCTTTTGCATCCAATGAGGCTTATCTTACATTGCAGAAGGATATTGAGGTGGGAATCTCTTCGTATGAAAATTTTGCAGACTCTTTAAGGATTTTGGCTAGTATGAATGACGCTAATGATGATTATCTTGTTCTGAGCAGACTATGGATTATTGGTGAGAATGGGGCCGTTCTTCCTATCCGTTCAGACCATATTATTCTACAGTATGTTTATATGAGGTTTAAAAATTTTAAAGTAGCTACGGATGGGAAAATGATTTATATAGCACAATTAGTTTCTATTGATGAGGAAAAAAGCCAAAAAGCTTTTGTAGAGAGACAGTTTACCGCATTACAAAAAGAAATGATAACGTTTAGACTGGAACATGCAAGCATCAGATATGAGATATTCAGTGTTACAAAGAGTGATTTTAATGAACAATTTATTAAGGAGTTAAAGAATATTCCACCTACTTATTAGATCGACAATGGACGTGATTTATCAATTTTACCAGGCCATATTCGAGTGCTTCTATTTTAGATTAACCTTATCTTCTTTATTTAGTATGTTTTGGTTCATGCTAATTATAGAGGTTCCCCGTTATTTTTTGTTAGAGCTGTTTGTGGCGTTTTATAGTGGCATTACTTATTGGAAGCGGAAGAGAAAACATTCCGTAGCCCGGATGTTGCTATATGTAGATAATCCGTTGATTACCGTACTGGTCCCAGGGAAAAATGAGGGAAAGCATATCTTCAAGTTGGTTAGCTCCCTACGTGAACAGACGTATCAGAATCTTGAGGTTATTATCGTCGATGACGGTTCTGATGATGATACACCGTTTATCTGCAGGGATCTGGAGAAAGATGGGTATATCGATAAATATTATCGTCTGAACGAGCGTGGTGGAAAAGCCAGTGCCGCTAATTATGGAGTTTACCATGCAAAGGGTAAATATATTGTTCATTTGGATGCCGACTCCTCACTTGATAGGGATGCTATCGAGAAGGTTCTAATTCCGTTTTATATGGATGACCGTATCAAAGGAGTAGGTGGTTGCGTCAAGGTCCGTAATTCAGATGAAACAATATGCACCTCATTGCAGGCATTGGAATATCTCCACACGATTCAGGTGGGTCGTATGGTTTCGAACTTTTTGGGAATTTATCACATCATATCCGGAGCTTTCGGAGCATTTGATGTGAAGGCCATTAAGCAGGTTGGCTGCTGGGATATAGGTCCGGGGCTAGATGGAGATATCACTCAAAAGCTCCGCAAAGCTGGGTTCAAAGTGTATTTTGCTCATGATGCCATTTGCATGACGAACGTCCCTTCCAAGTGGTATGCATTGTTCAAACAGCGTCTGCGCTGGTCTAAATCATTGGTCCGGTTTCGAATTCGCAAGCATATCAATATGCTTTTCGCCTGGAGAAATTTTTCTTTTTTGAACTTCATCTCAAACATGGAAAATATCTTGTTTGACTGTGTTTTTAATTACTTGTGGTTGTTTTACATCATCCATTTGTGCATTGTGCATACTGATATGCTTCTGGAAATCTTCTTGATAGGTTGGATGCTGCGATATGGGATGTCAATCATCTCTTTTGCAGTAGCAATGATGATTAGTGAACGTCCTTCCGAAGAATTCAAGTTGTTTTTTTATCTGCCATTACGCACGTTTTATACGGGATATTTTATGCGCATAACCAGATTGATTGCACATACAATGGAGTTTTTCTTTTTTTCATCGTACAAAGATTCTTGGAATCCTTCCAAGACTTCGATATATGCGCGCATTGAAGGAATTTAATTGAATAGAATATGAAAGATTTGATTATTGGAATTATTGGCTTGGGATACGTAGGTTTCCCTTTGGCATGTTTGTATGCAAAGCGGTATCATACGATCGGTTATGACCGTAATCCTATAAGAGTGGATGAATTGAATGCCGGCAAAGACCATACGAACGAAATTGATTCGGAGACTATCCATGAATGTCTGAACACTAACTTGGTATGTACTTCTGATGAGAATGCCTTGAAGAAGTGTAATGTGTATATTGTAACTGTACCTACTCCGGTGGATATCTATATGCAACCGGACCTTTTGCCTTTGAAATCGGCCAGCGCATTAGTGGGAAAATATCTTCAGAAGGGGGATATTGTGGTATATGAATCCACGGTTTATCCAGGAGTGACAGAAGATGTTTGTGTACCCATACTTCAGGAAGTGTCTGGGCTGCTTCTTAATGAGCATTTTTATGTAGGTTATTCTCCAGAGCGTATTAACCCTAGCGACAAGGAGCATACAGTAGAAAATATCTGCAAGATCACATCGGGTTCTACGCCAGAGGCAGCGGTGATAATCGATCGCCTGTATGCTTCAGTCTTGAAGAACGGTACTTACAAGGTTCAATCCATTAAAGTAGCTGAGACCGCAAAAGTGTTGGAGAATGCACAGCGCGACATTAATATTGCCTTCATGAATGAAGTGGCAAAGATTCTGAATGTGTTAAATGTTGACACTAACGCAGTGATTGATGCCGCTGCAACCAAATGGAATTTCCTGCCGTTCAGACCTGGGTTGGTCGGCGGACATTGCATAGGAGTTGACCCTTATTATCTTATTCAAAAGGCACAATTGCATGGGGTGTCTCCTCGTCTTATGACAGAAGCCCGAAAAATCAATGATTCTATGGGTAGTTATGTGGCACATCAGCTGGTTAATAAGTTATGTGGTACAATGTTTTGTATTTCTACCAGTAGGATTCTATTATTAGGCTTCACTTTCAAGGAAAACTGTCCCGATATAAGGAATACCAAGGTCATAGACATTTATAACACTTTGAAAAGGTTTACTCCTCACATTACGGTTTATGACCCATTGGTTAACCCGGAAGAAGTTGCCCATGAATATAACATCCGTGTAATCAATAACATTGATGCATTAGAAGATAGTTCGTACGAGGCTATTTTGGTGGCAGTTGCCCATCAGCAATTTCAAGACTTTGATTATGCGAGATATTTAACTCCCCAGGGAATCATATATGATGTCAAAGGACAAGTTGAGTCCTCATGTATGACTTATAAATTATAGGAAATTACACACTAAACCCATAAGAGTAAGATTATGAAAAGAGTAAATTACAAAACTGGAATCTGGATGCTGGGAATGGCGTCGATTTTAGCTACAATGTCATGTACGGACTTCCGTGAGGAAGCTTGGAACAACCGTGGAAGGTATGTGGATACAACCCACATTTCAATAGAGTCGGATGCCGAGGTGCTAACAAAACGTCTTAGCTTTGTAGATGATGAAAGAGTTTCGGGGCTTGCTTTGTCGCGTGTGGCCAAGTCTGTTCCATCAATACCTGATGGAGCCATTCAATTGGCGGAAGCTCCTACAAATTACAACAGCGGGGTAACCTTGAGTAAAGACAGCAGTTATTATGTAGAAAAGGGAGAAACGTTCAATGGCTCTATTTCTGGTAATTCAGTTGACAATGTCACCATTTATGTGGCCGGTACTTTAGAAGTGACAGCCTGGTGGTTAACTGGAAATAATGTTACGATTCAGGTCCTTCCAACCGGGAATTTGAAATATGCTTCTGATTCTAACAATCAGATGATTGCCCTTGTAAAGGATGGCGTGACAATTAATTCCTGGGGAACCTTTACAACATACTATAAAGGAAGTGGTATTCGTATTGCTCCCCATGCAGCGTTGAATATTTATAAATCTGCGCAAAATCAGAGTTTTTACGTCAATCCGCAAGGTGGAATGTGGGACTGCTCATTTTGGATAGAAGGAAGTTTTCAAGCCGACATCCCAGTTGTTATAGATGGAAATATGTTGGTAAACAATGGAAAAGCTGTATTCAATTCTGAACTGACAGTATCTAAAGAGGTTTATATACAAGGTGGTTCTATGGAGCTGAATGGTTGTACGACCATAGAGAAGGATTTTAAGTTTGTATCTGCTGGAAACTTATTGGTCTCGGACTATTTGAATGTCTGCAATATGGAAACTTGTCAAGGGACAATCAACATCTCGAATGGAGCTTTAGTTCAAGTGGTTGAAAATTTGTTTTTAACGTCTCAAAGCAATACCCGAATCGTAGGTCCGATGGTAAGCTATGCTGTGATAAAAGCGGGCAGCATATTCTCTGAGGACACTAAATTGTCCAATTTTATGTCGGGAAACATTGACATCCAATCCTCCGAAATTAGACAAGGGAATAGATGGTGGTATGCTGATCCAATTACTTTGGATACGTCAAATACCAATGGGGTAATTGTAAATGGTAATACTGTAATCCAGGCTAATGGATGTAACCCTGGTACTGGTTCATCAGAAGGAGCTGGCAACGTACACTTGGTAGAGATTGCCAGGCTGTCATCTCCGGCTAATTATTATTCTGCAACCAGTATTGATTTCAATGGGAATCTGGCTTATGTATCTTGGCATATCAATCCTAAAAAATATTCGGAGAATTTTGGCGGTGCCATCGATGTCATTAATATTACTGACAGAAAGGTATTGCAATGCCGGGTGAATAGTGATGTAAAATATAGCCATACTTGTTTTTATGATGGATGGCTGTTTTCTGCTGGTGATGATTATCATAATGGGGCTGTTTTGTCTAAAATACATTTGCAGAATGGCCTGTTTGCTGATAATAAAGAAGAGCAGTTAGTAAATCTTACTGGAAATTCTGGTAATTGTGTAGAAGTTGTAGGAAATACTTTGCTTACAGCTTCAGGTACTGAAGATGGTGGCTTCGATTTATTGCAGCTTAATTCTGCCCAAAAGCAGTATTCTATACCGGCTTTGGAGGCTAAGTTTGTTTATTCTAATGGAGAAAAAATTGTCACTTTAAATAACATGAGCCTAGGAACTGTTAACGTTTATGACGCAAGTAATGGGAAACCTGAAGATATGCTTGCTACACCTGTCTTGACTTTTAATGCTGGTCCGATAGCGCCTTTAGATGGTAAGAATGTCATTATGTGCAGTGAAAAGTATATTTATGTCTGTATGGGAAAAAATGGTTTGCATTCTTTTGATATAAATACGGGTCGTGAAGTAGCTTATTATGATATCAAGCAGGTGAATGGTATTGATATTGATGGTGATTACGTTTATGTAGCGAATGGATATGGTATAACAGTTCTAGACAAGGAAAGTCTGGCCTATATATCTTCGTTTGTAGATAATAGTGGTTCTGCCAATTATGTAAGGAAGGGAGAAGATGGATTTATTTATGTAGCCTACGGTATCACTGGAGTCCGTATATTTAGACTAGAATAATAATGTCAATCATTCCTTGAAAAGGACGGCGAGGAGGCCGTCTCAAAATGAACCTTGAGATGGCCTCTGTCGTTTCATATCAGATTGAAGTCGTTTGGATTTTCCTCAAAAAGGAATTTACAAGTTTCCTTCTACAGATTTCATCGTTTTACACCGTTTTTCCCCTGTCAGAAGCCTCCTAAGAGGCTACTTTTGCAAGATTATGCGCTATGGCCAGCAGGCCAAATTCAATTTCCACCTTTTTCAGCCCACGGAGATGGAACCTCTTGAAGTGCTTGTTGTTCTTGAGGTTTCCAAATACGGCTTCCACATCCTGTGGCCGCTGGCTCCGGTATTTAAGACCTTCCGCAGAGAGGAGTTTCTCACGTTCCCTTTCCTTGATTTTCCTCAGCCTGTGGTTTACCTGCACAATCCTTTCCGACCGGCTTCTGTGACACCGGCATCTTAACGGACAGCCCTTGCAGTTCCGTGCCCTGTACCTTGAGATGGTCCGTACAAAACCATTGTCCGTCGTCCGCTTCACATCGGAGAGTCTTTTCATCCTCTGTCCCATCGGACAGTACATCCCGTCGGTTTCCTCATTATAGTAAAAGTTGGCGGACAGGAACGGGTCATTCCTGAAGCTCCTTTTCTGTTCCTTGTGGAAATAGTTGTACTTTATGAAGGTTTCGATGCCGTGCATGAAGGCGTACAGGTAGTTCTCCTCACTTCCGTACCCGGCGTCACAGACGGACACGTCAGGATATCTGCCGTACAGGGAATGGAAGTCTTCCATGTGCAGGGGATAGGTGGAGGTGTCACCGGCACACTGGTGGAGGGTATAGTTCAGGATGAACTGTCTGTTGGTACTGACCTGCGGATTGTATCCGGGCTTGAGCTGCCCGTTCCTCATGTGGTCCTCCTTCATCCGCATGAACGTGGCGTCGGGGTCTGTCTTGGAGTAGCTGTTGCGCCCGTCGAGAATCTTTCCCTGGGATTCATATTTCTTCAGCTGTTCGGGCCATGTCTTCTTCACGCGCCGAACCTTGGCCTTCACTTTCCGGTCCGCATCCGTTCCCTCCAAGGCTTCATGTATCTGCTCCAGCGCCCTTTCCACCTTCTCGGGGGTGATGTCCTGATAAGTGACGGGAGCGGAGTCGCGCAACTCCTGCTTGGTGACGGACTCGGCGTACCGCCATATCTCCTCAAGCTGTTCCGCGATTCTGGAGATGCGGGTGTGGATGGACTTGCCCCAGACGAACGTATAGCGGTTGGCGTTCGCCTCCATCTTCGTCCCGTCAGTGCAGGCCACGTCCAGACTTACAAAGCCTTCCGCCACAAGGAACTTCACGATGGTAGCGAAGACGGTCTTGAGCACATCCTTCAGCCGGCTGCTGCGGAAACGGTTGATGGTGTTGTGGTCAGGCACCCTGGTACCGGTCAGCCACATGAAGCGGATGTCATTGCGGCAGAACTCCTCGATGCGGCGGCTGGAATAGATATTGCGCAGATAGGCATATACCAGAATCTGCAGCATCATGCGGGGATGATAGGCCGGACAGCCTTTGACGGAGTACTTGCGGTAAAGTTCTTCCAGGCTGACCTGTTCAATGATACGGTGAACAACCCGTACCGGATTGTTCTGGGGAATAAAATCGCCTAAACACGGAGGTAAAAGCAGATTATCGTTGGAGGTATAGTTTTTAAACATTATCTTTGGGATATATTGCTTGATTCCCTAAAGATACGAAAAATTAGGGAGACGGGCAAGTCCTGACTGAGCGAAGTTTGGACTTGCCCGATTTTTTTTTGCAGACACAAAAAAGGCCATCTCAAATTAGGGATATTCAGTAAATGTCCCCCAAAAATAAAATGGCATATGAAGTGATTATGGTCTATCATTTTCATATGCCATTTTTATT
>NZ_JAOQJI010000073.1:0-11229 GCF_025567125.1 Phocaeicola fibrisolvens
GGCTCTCGAACTTATACTTTCACAGAATATCATAAAACTGCAAACGACTGATAATCAAGTGTAAATTACAATATAGAGTAAAAGTAAATGTTTCTAAATGTCTTTTGCTATCTCAATAATTGGGTGTATATTTGGGTGTAGAATTTCAAACGCACCCAATTATGAATATCAAGCGCAACATCATTTTTGCATTGGAGAGCCGGAAAAAGAACGGTGTGCCAATCGTAGAGAACGTACCCATCCGTATGCGTGTCATCTTTGCCAGCCAACGCATCGAGTTTACAACGGGCTACCGGATTGACGTAGCCAAATGGGATGCAGATAAGCAGCGGGTAAAGAACGGATGTACCAACAAGCTAAAGCAAAGTGCAGCCGAAATCAATACGGACTTGCTGAAATACTATGCCGAAATCCAGAATATTTTCAAGGAATTTGAGGTGCAGGAGGTCATGCCAACGACCCAACAGTTGAAGGAAGCTTTCAACATGAGAATGAAAGACACCAGCGAAGAACAGCCGGAAGAAGCCCCTGTCAGCTTTTGGGAGGTGTTCGATGAGTTTGTAAAAGAGTGCGGTAACCAGAATAACTGGACGGCATCCACCTATGAAAAATTTGCAGCAGTGAGGAACCACCTCAAAGAGTTCAAGGAGGATGCAACGTTCAACTATTTCAACGAGTTTGGATTGAACGAATACGTCAACTTCCTGCGTGACACCAAGGATATGAGAAACAGCACCATCGGCAAGCAAATGGGATTCCTCAAATGGTTCCTGCGCTGGAGCTTCAAGAAAGGACATCATCAGAACATTGCATACGATACGTTCAAACCGAAACTGAAAACCACCTCGAAAAAAGTAATCTTCCTGACTTGGGATGAACTGAACAAGCTGAAAGACTACCAGATACCCAAGGATAAGCAATACCTGGAACGTGTGCGTGATGTTTTCCTGTTCTGCTGCTTTACGAGTTTGCGGTATTCGGATGTTCGCAATCTGAAAAGAAGCGATGTGAAGTCCGACCACATCGAAATAACCACAGTCAAGACTGCCGACAGCCTGACGATTGAACTGAACAAATACAGCAAAGCCATACTGGACAAATACAAGGACATCCATTTCGAGAATTACATGGCTCTGCCCGTCATCAGCAACCAGAAGATGAACGATTACCTGAAAGAGCTGGGCGAACTGGCAGAAATCAACGAGCCTGTACGGGAAACCTACTACAAGGGAAATGAACGTATTGATGAAGTCACACCCAAATACGCTTTGCTCAGTACCCATGCAGGAAGAAGGACATTCATCTGCAATGCGCTGGCTCTCGGAATCCCGGCACAGGTGGTCATGAAATGGACGGGACACAGCGACTACAAAGCTATGAAACCCTACATTGACATAGCGGATGATATTAAGGCAAATGCCATGAACAAGTTTAATCAACTATAAAAGTATCAAACAGTTTCATAGATAGTTACCAATGACTATATTTGTAGAAATTATCATCACAATATGAGCAACAAGGAATCCAACATAGAGAAAACGAATTTTGATGCATTCATACAAGCGGTCGGTTCGGAAATAGAACAGGCACAAGTAAGGCTGATTGTTGCAGCCAATGCACAAATGCTGTTCCATTACTGGAAGATAGGCAATTACATCCTTTATCACCAGCAGCTGCACGGATGGGGAAGCAAAATCATCAAGCAGTTGGCAAAGGCTATCCGACTGCATTACCCTGAAAAGAAAGGCTATTCGGAACGTAACCTTACCTATATGTGCCAGTTTGCAAAAGCATATCCTTTAAGAGCGTTGCAAAGTTTCATAGAAACAGATGCAAGCCTGTCTGTCCCAACCATACAGAGTGTGACCAATGAAGTATTAAAACTGAATGACAAGCAATTTACGCAGGAACTTACTGCGCAAATGCAATCGATTGATTGTCAATCATTAGCAATTACGCAGGAAGTTCCTGCGCAATTTGAAGATGTGGGAAAAACCGTGTCTGCCATTTACAGGATGGGAATCAGGGAAATAGAAGAAGTTTTCTTGACCTCTCCTATAGCCAAAATAAACTGGACAAGCCAAATGACTATACTTGACAGTTCGCTACCTTTAGGTCTAAGCTACTGGTACATGAAGCAGTCTGTGGAAATGGGATGGAGCAGCAATGTATTGAAAATGCAAATTGACAGTGATTTGTATAGCCGACAAATCAGCAACAACAAGGTAAACAATTTCACGACCACACTTCCGGCTCCACAAAGCGACCTTGCCAATTACCTACTCAAAGACCCGTACATCTTTGATTTGGCAGGAGCCAAAGAAAAAGCAGACGAAAGGGATATTGAAGAACAGCTGGTGAAACACGTTACCCGCTACCTGTTGGAAATGGGCAACGGTTTTGCCTTCGTTGCCCGGCAGAAGCACTTCCAAGTCGGAAACAGCGATTTCTTTGCCGACCTGATTCTATATTCCATTCCGTTGCACGCATATATCGTGGTAGAATTAAAGGCTACCCCATTCAAACCGGAGTATGCAGGACAACTGAACTTCTACATCAATGTGGTGGATGATAAACTGAGGGGAGAGAATGACAACAAGACTATCGGGTTGTTGCTATGCAAGGGAAAAGACGAAGTTGTGGCACAATACGCATTGACAGGCTATGACCAGCCCATCGGCATCAGCGATTACCAATTGAGCAAAGCGATTCCCGAGAAACTGAAATCAGCGTTGCCCAGCGTGGAAGAAGTGGAAGAAGAACTGGCCTCTTTCCTTGACAAAGACAATAACACTCAAAAATAGTTGCGTCCATGAAAGATGTAATTACAACGCTGATTCCCCGATACGGAGAATTGAACAGAATATATAAAGACTGGTTTGATAATAAAGGTTTCTCTTTTGAAAAGCAGAAATTCATTACCAAGTTCTATCTGGACTACAATGATGTAACGGTTCTTGAAACAGCCATTCTTGAACTGGTGTTTCATCTTCCACAGGAGCAATACACACTGATTCTGAATAGCCTGAAAAAGGAAGTATGCGAAAACATAAGTTATTACAAGAAAGGATGTATGCCGGATGAACAGACCGTTTACAATATCTGCTTCCGAGTTTCAGAAATCTATAAAGAAGCCATAGAAGAACAGCAATACAAGACGACCAAGCTCCATGCTCCGCTAAACGAAGCATACCACCGATACGATTCCATAGGTTATCGGGAACACACTGCAGAGGATGAAAAGCGTGCGGAAATGGAATATGAACGGTGCAAAGATGAATACGAGGAGAAAAAAAACAAGCTGACCGAACTCTACGATCTGCAAAAACAGACCAGAGAGAAAGCCCTGCAATATGCAAAAAGCCGTTTCAATGAAATCTATCGGCTGGGCTGCCACCTCAAAGAGACATTGGCGAAATATGTATTTGATGAAACAAACGAGCCGGAAGAGCCAGCCGAACAAGAACCAAATGCCCCCAACATACAGGAAGAAGTGCTGGGAACGAAACAGACTGAGTATTTCAATATGGAACTGCTTTCGCTCATTCATGTAACCTGCGTGGGAGAACAGTTCGAGAATATTTCCGAACATGATTTCTATACCTGCATGAACCTGCTACCAAGCGACACCAAACCCCAAATCAGACCGAGAGAAAAAATACGTACCTGCTATCTGATATTCCTGATGAGCGAAAAACTGCCCAAACAGGACAGGGAGAATTGGAAGAGGAATATCCTGAAAATATTGGATATTGAGGAAAGCTACTACAAGTCAAAGTACAAAGAGCCTGTTTCCGATTTCCCCAGTGACAGCAACCGGAAATTTGCCAAAGAAATGGATGGTATATTCCGATAATCTGTGATATGCCCTGACATTTTACGAAACAACCACTTTTACCACTCAAATTAAATTTTTGAGTGGTATTTTTATTATCTGATATTCAGATAAATAACAAGATATTCCATTTATATCAACCACATCCTTACCACTTACAACCCTACCTAATTTTGCATCGTTCGAGAACAGAGATAACAGCCAGTGCGCAGGGCTGATTGTTAAACGACTAAATAGATTGAACGATGAAAAATCTTCAAGAATTATTATCAAAACCCGTCTGGCAGATGACAGGTGAAGAGTTCATATTCCTAAGTAAGCACGCTTCCCGTCAAACGGAAACGCAGCCACAGCCCATTACAGACACAGAAAGAAAATATGTGTACGGAATACTGGGCATAGCCAAACTGTTCGGGTGCAGCCTACCCACCGCCAACCGTATCAAGAAAAGCGGAAAGATTGACAAGGCAATCACTCAGATAGGACGTAAGATTATCGTGGATGTTGAGCTTGCCCTTGAACTGGCTGGAAAGAAAACAGGAGGACGGAAATAACGGGAGGCATGGCTATGGACTATATGAAAGAGACTAAGGAAATATCGGCTGAAGAAGCCATAATCCTTTGGCAAGCCTCACGTTTGAGCCTGTCGAAAAGTTATGAGAAAGCACCTGAAATCCTTAAAGTACATGATTCTGTCATTGGGACATTGGGTAATTTCAGCGCATCCATCGGCAAAGCCAAAAGTAAAAAAACGTTCAATGTATCGGCTATCGTAGCCGCTGCATTGAAGAACGGCACAGTGCTGCGGTATGTGGCTGAACTGCCTGAAGATAAGCGGAAAGTGCTTTATGTTGATACAGAGCAAAGCCCTTACCATTGTCTGAAAGTCATGACGCGCATTTTGCGAATGGCTGGTTTGCCAGATGATAGGGACAATGAGAATCTTGAATTTCTTGCCTTAAGAAAATACACGCCTGAGCAGCGTATCAGGATTGTGGAACAGGCTATTTACAATACACCCGAAATCGGTCTTGTAATTATAGACGGCATACGGGATATGGTGTATGACATCAACAGCCCCAGTGAATCAACACGCATCATATCCAAGCTGATGCAGTGGACGGACGACAGGCAGATACATATCCATACGATACTGCATCAGAACAAAGGGGATGAGAACGCAAGAGGGCACATTGGTACGGAGTTGAACAACAAGGCGGAAACCGTATTGCAGGTAGAAAAGGACAAGGGCAACGGTGACATCAGCCATGTTTCAGCCATTCACATCCGGGCAATGGACTTTGAGCCTTTCGCATTCCGTATCAACGACAAAGCCCTTCCCGAACTCATTGAGGGATACAAACCTGAAACAAAGAAGCCGGGAAGACCCGAAGAAGAGAAGTTCGACCCTTACAGGCATATCACCGAGCAGCAGCACCGTATCGCATTGGAAGCCGTTTTCGGGCTGAAAGAGGAATACGGCTACAAGGAACTGGAAGATGCCTTAATCAAGACCTATATGTCAGTGGGTGTAAAGCTGAACCATAAAAAGGCGGTATCGCTCATCACCATGCTCCGCAACAAACGGATGATAGTGCAGGAGACAGGCAGAAAATACACATTCATGCCTGACTTCCACTATTAGCCCATTTCCCTGCAATCACTTCACTTTATTCTCGGGGTGTATATATTAGGAATATAGTGAAGTGCTTGGGGAATGGGACTAAATCACTTCACTTTATTACCGTATCCTATATATACGAGAATTTAGTGAAGTGATTATAGACCGTACTTCCTAAAAAGGTACGGGCAAAAAGAAAAATAAACCAATTCACCAACTACTAAAACAATCATTTTATGGATATACAGACAGCCAAGCAAATCAGAATAGCGGATTATCTGCATAGTTTAGGATATTCTCCCGTCAAGCAACAAGGTGTCAATCTGTGGTATAAATCACCGTTAAGGGAAGAAGCCGAAGCCTCGTTCAAGGTAAATACCGAACGTGAACAATGGTATGACTTCGGTTTGGGTAAAGGTGGTGGTATCATAGAACTGGCTGCACACCTGTACGCTACCGACCATGTACCTTACATCTTGAAACGGATAGCAGAGCAGACACCGCACGTGCGCCCGGTATCTTTCTCTTTTGGAAAGCAAAACTCTTCCGAGCCGAGCTTCCAACAGTTGGAGATTGTTCCGCTGTCATCTACTGCCCTGCTTGCCTACTTACAAGGTAGAGGAATTAACATAAAACTGGCGAAAAGAGAATGTAGTGAAGCACGTTTCACTCACAACGGCAAGCGGTACTTTGCCATCGCCTTTCCCAATGGTTCGTGTGGATATGAAATCCGCAACCGCTATTTCAAGGGCTGCATCGCCCCAAAGGAAATCTCCCACATCAGGCAGTCGGGAAAAGCGAGGAATACCTGTTATGTGTTCGAGGGATTTATGGACTACCTCTCCTTTTTGACATTGAGACAAGAGAGCTGCCCAAATTATCCGGAATTGGACGGGCAGGACTACATTGTATTGAACTCCGTATCGAATGTAAACAAGGCTCTCTATCCGTTGGGCAATTACGAACGCATCCACTGCTTTTTCGACAACGACCATGCAGGACTGGAAGCACTCCGGCAAATCCGCATGGAATACGGCAGAGAGCGGTACCTCCGGGACGCTTCGCAGATTTACAGAGGATGCAAGGACTTGAACGAATACTTACAGAAACAGATTGAAAGAAAAAGGCAGCTCCAGTCCGCCAAAGGGGTGCGCAGCCAATCACCGGAAAAGAAGAACGGCTTCCAGTTATAGCCCACTATAACTACACGCTTCGCTTTCGTAGTTGTGGGCTCTCCCGAGGGGATTAGGGCTTTGCCCTAATGACCCACTCAGGGCGTTTCACCCCTGAGAACCCCGAGCAAAGAGTGACCCTCTCTTTGCAATCTCCGCTTATGGGTTACCCCTAAGAACCCCTCTGCGAAAGCGAGCAAAGTAAATCAATTGTAAACAAAGGAAAGAAGCTATGGCAACAAAATCAAGCATACATATCAAGCCTTGCAACATCGCATCGAGCGAGGCACACAACCGAAGGACTGCCGAGTATATGCGTAATATCGGGGAGTCCAGAATCTATGTCGTTCCCGAACTTTCCACCGATAACGAACAGTGGATAAATCCCGACTTCGGCACTCCCGAACTGCGAACTCATTATGACAATATCAAGCAAATGGTCAAGGAAAAGACCGGACGTGCCATGCAGGAAAAGGAAAGGGAACGCAAGGGAAAGAATGGAAAGATTATCAAGGTGGCGGGATGCTCACCCATCCGTGAAGGAGTATTGCTTATCAGACCGGACACCACACTGGCTGATGTACGCAAATTCGGTGAAGAGTGCCAAAGACGCTGGGGCATCACTCCGCTACAGATTTTCCTGCATAAAGACGAAGGGCATTGGCTGAACGGTCAGCCGGAAGCAGAAGACAAGGAGAGCTTCCAAGTCGGTAACAGATGGTTCAAACCAAATTATCATGCTCATGTCGTATTCGACTGGATGAACCATGAAACTGGAAAGAGCCGAAAGCTCAATGACGAGGATATGGCAACCATGCAGACCCTTGCTTCCGATATTCTCCTGATGGAACGTGGACAGGCAAAAGCTGTCACAGGTAAAGAGCATCTGGAACGAAATGATTTCATCATTGAGAAGCAGAAAGCCGAACTGCAACGTATAGAGGAAACCAAGCGACACAAGGAACAACAAGTAAGCCTTGCCGAACAGGAACTCAAACAGGTAAAAGCAGAGATACGCACGGACAAACTAAAGAAAACAGCCACCAATGCTGCTACCGCCATAGCAAGCGGTGTAGGTTCTCTTTTCGGAAGCGGTAAGCTGAAAGAACTGGAACATCACATCGAGCAGCTACATCAGGAAATTACCAAACGGGACAAAGCTACTGATGAATTAAAAATTCAGATACAACAAATACAGGAACAGCATAGCAGACAAATTCGTAATCTTCAAAGAATACATAATCAAGAACTTGAAGCCAAAGACAAGGAAATATCACGATTGAGCACCTTGCTTGAAAAAGCCCACAAATGGTTTCCCATGTTCAAAGAGATGTTGAGAATGGAAAAATTATGCGCTGTTATCGGGTTTACCAAAGACATGATAGAAAACCTCTTGACAAAGAAAGAATCCATACAATGTAGTGGCAAAATTTATTCCGAAGAACACAGGTGGAAATTTGACATCAAGAATGATATTTTTAGGGTTGAGAAACATCCGATGGATAGTGGTAAGCTTATGCTGACCATAAACCGACAACCCATAGTACAATGGTTTAAGGAACAATGGGAAAAGTTACAGCAGAATCTACGTAACTCGGTGCAGAGAGAGCAAAAATCCAGAGGATTTAGAATATAGAATAGCCTATTATTAATAAAATCAAGTATCTATGCATCCAAACAGATTGTTTTTATTACAGAATCAAAATCCTAAGAATTTATAAAAAATGAAGCCTAAAGAAGTTTTGGAAAAATGGATAGATTGCTTTAACAAAGCAGATGCTTATCATATAGCAGAGCTGTATGCTACTAATGCAGTAAATCATCAAGTCGCAAACGAACCAATAATAGGTAAAGAATCAATCTACAAAATGTTTGTGAATGAATTTGCCACTGCTAAAATGGTTTGTATGGTGGAAAATATTTTTGAAGATGGCGAATGGGCTATCATGGAATGGAAAGACTCTCTTGGACTTCGTGGATGCGGATTTTTTCATGTAAAAGATAACAAAATCGTCTTTCAAAGAGGGTATTGGGATAAACTTTCATTCTTGAAGCAACACAATCTTCCAATTGAATAAGTACTATCAGAATACGGACTGGGAAATTGAAATACCCAGTCCGAGTTATATAATGAATTTTACTTGTTAAACTATTTAAAGTCAGTTGGATAACAAACCATACCTTTCACATTCTCAGTAGCTCCAGGTATTAATTCAGCCACCATGCAATATTCATGAGAGACTTCGAAAGGAAATTCAATTCCTAAATCGATAGCCTTGCGATAGCCAAATCGAGGATAATACTCTTTATGCCCCAATACGACTGCTGTGCCGTAACCCAAAAGTGCTGCCCTCTGATGGGCTTACTGAATCAACATCCCCCCCAATTCCCTTACGCTGGAATTCCGGCAAGACTGCCAATGGAGCTACACTCAGGGATGTGACAGACTGGGTGTCACTGTCTATCTTTACTTCTGTAAGTAAGATATACCAGACAATTTGTTTTTCTGTCATTTTCTTGTTCTTATCTAATTGTTAGGCTCATTGTTGTTATACATTGTTTAATTATAGATAAATCGTGAATATCCTTCTCTCTTAAATCGTAGCCCGAATGGAATACTTGTTGCCCTTTTGCAGAAATGCAAGGGATGCTTCTGCCTTCAAAGACTGCTGTTCCAAAATAGTCCGGTTGAAATTCATACCAGCCTCCATCCAAGTCGGCTTGTTTGGAAGTGCCGTCCGCATTCAAGACAAAAGGATGGATATCAATATAGCCTAATTCTTTGCTATACAGTTCCATACGGGTGGGCAACCAATTTGTTTCAATTTGATATCCTCTCTCCTGCAAAAGATCAAGGAGTTGGTCTGTATAATTGGCATCAAAATCAATGTCAATATCTCTATGCAAGCGGGTTTGCTGTCCGTACAAGACATCCACTCCCCAGCCTCCATCCAACCAAAACTGCATGTCCAGGCTTTCCAACAAGTCCAAAACTTGAAATAACTCTGTAATCGTAGTGTGTTCTTTCTTTGTCATATAATAATTCTTTAATAAATAATACTATGCGTAATTATCCAACTGCTTGATTGAAGAAATAAAATTTGCACCCACTCCAATCAGAAAGATAACCCATCCGCTGATCATAAAGACGGATGTGATACCCCATGCTTCCACCCAATATCCTGAAGCTACGATACCCAGCATTGATGGAAAGGTACTCAAACTAAAGATGAGAGAAAAAGTCCGTCCAAGCATGTCCGAAGCCAAGTTCTGCTGAATAATAGCGATGAAAAGCGCATGGTAAATGGAATAGGCTATGCCTCCTGTAAATGTTAGGCAAACAAAACCTATAAATGCGCTTGATGGTAAATAACTGGCGCTAATCAGATACAATCCCAATATCACATAAGCCGTATGCATCACTAATGTTTGCTTGCTTTTCAAAGCCTTACAGGCAAGTACTAAACCGCCCAACAATGCCCCTGAGCCCCAACCCATTTCCACAACTCCCATTTGCAAAATGTTTCCGTTGAAATGCAGAAGCGTCATAAAAGGAAATAACGTAAAAACAGGCATAAGGACAAAAGTCACCAGCGTAAAGCATACGAATAAAGGCAAAATGCCCATTGTACGCCGCAAGGTATGCCAACATTCCGTCAGTTCTTTTTTGAAATCTGGAAGAACTTTCGTTTTTTGAAGAGAAGGAATCTGGACACAAAGTAAGGTCAGACAAGCAGCAACAGCTCCGATCACATCTATGAGCAGAATATACTGTATGGGAAGCCAAACAACGAGGCTTGCCCCTACAACGGGAGCTATCACCTCACTGAAGGATTGAATGGAATGGTACAAACCTGATACCCTGACAAGATGGTGCTTGGGAATCAGTAGAGGGATGCTTGCCTGTAAAGCAGGTGCATGAAACGTACTGCCTATTGAACGACAAGCAGTCAATAGATAAAAAAAAGAAAGGTCTTTATAACCCTTGGTTATCACAATAAAAAGACATAGGGTACAGAACGCGATGAACAAGTCCGAATAAAACATCGTTTTCTTTCGATTCCATCTGTCAACATAGACCCCGGCAAACAAGCCTAATACAAATTGTGGTAAAAATCCAGCTAAAATAGCCAGAGATAAAGCTGTCGGGGATTTAAATTCGTTGCTAATCCAAAAAATAATGGAGAAGCCAACAATCGTACTTGTTAAAATAGATATGAGTTGGCCTATTCCTATCACGGCCAAAGTTGATTTCCAATGATTCATTGTGCTAATATTTCATGCGTTTATAGATAAGTACTTTCGTACATTAAGCAAAACGAAATTCTATCCACACAAAAAACTTGTATTATAATCCACTCCTGACGTTGGAATACAATAACAAATACTTTCAGGACGATGTAAAGTCCTGAAAAATCAAACTGAATGGATAGATAAATATTAGTCTTTTCTCATCGGATTCTTTTAATATCGCTACTCTTTTATTATGTAGTGGTTGTATTATCTTAAATAAAACAAAAACACTCGACTTTACATTCTTGGGTGTAAAACTGGGTGTTTGTTTTGCAATTTGCTGATTTTCAGCGTTTGTTGCGGAGAGA
>NZ_JAOQJI010000074.1:0-11183 GCF_025567125.1 Phocaeicola fibrisolvens
CTCTCGAAAGCGGTTGCAAAGGTACGCACTTTTTCCGGTTCTGCAACTTTTACGCAATACTTTTTTGCGGAAATTTTGAAGAATTTTTGTAAATCACTGTAAACAAGACGGTTGCATGTGAGCGTTTTTTGATGCTTTCAAAAACGGAAGGAAACAGCCCTACATTATGTATTTCGCGCGGGCGCGCGGGCGTGTGTACGCGCACATGCGTGCATGTGCAGACAAACAGGAAGAAGCATGCACACATAAAGGAATTGCGGCTGCGCACAGAAAAAAACAGGTTGATGAACCGTTCCCGACGAGAAGAAACAACCGAAACACGGTAAAGCTTATCCGCAATCAAGGACATTTTTTTCAAGGAACGGAAAGAAAAGCCTGAAAAAGTCCGTTCCTCCCCCCCACGAAAAAATCCCGGATTTTCCGGATCTGTTCCCCTGGAACGGTCAGTTTTATGTCATCCAAAGAACAAAAATTTTCCAGGAATCGCCGTTTTTTGCCAACCGGAGGACAAGAATTTCCCGAAAACGGCCAGTTCTGCGCCAGCCGGAAGACGAAAAAAAATGAACCCGGCGACCATTTTTTTCACCCAGCTGGGAAATCCCGGCCAAAATTCCTCCCCCGAAAGGCAAAAAATCCGAAAAAAATTCCGGAAAAACTGGAAACGGAGCTACATGTCCACAAACAGAACCGGGATTTTTCCATGCAGCAGGGCAAATGACGTCACGGAAATCCCGCATCGCAGGGACATTTTTGCACAGGACGGCCCGCATTTTTTATGTTTCCTTGCCGGGAAACGTACGTTCTACCCGGCAGAAACCTACGGTTCCAGGCAGGAAAACCTACGGTTTACACACCGGAAACATAGAAAACATAAAGGAAAAGAGAGGTTATCCTGCCGACATTTTCAGAATACGAAACACAGGAAAAACAAACGGACCGTTTACAGGAAAAGAACAGAAAAGCCGCATACGGAAAAACAAGGTAAACAGTCTGAGGGGAAACTTACAGAAAACCAGGAAGATAAAAGCGGATTGAAAACAGAAGACCTCACGTAAGGACATAAAAAAAGGAGTTCCGCTGAACTCCAACCTTTGTTAACCTTAAATCTAATACTATGAAAAACACAGTGCAAAAGTAAACATTCCGGTTGAAACCGCAAAAGAAACAGCTGAAAAATCATGTTTTACAACACATATTAACCATCTGACATTGCCCGATAAAATCCATTAACAAAAGTATGAAACAAAAAAATACAGAACCGCCTGCGGCAGCCCTGTATTCCTTTTCATGGCTAAATGAATCTTTGAATTACTTGATGCGCTTATAGCCGTACACAGCCAAATCACCCAATTCCTCTTCAATACGAAGTAATTGATTATATTTTGCCATACGGTCGGAACGACTCAATGAGCCTGTTTTAATCTGGCCACTGTTCGTAGCTACCGCTATATCCGCAATCGTCGCATCTTCTGTTTCTCCCGAACGGTGAGACGTCACTGTGGTGTACCCATGACGGTGAGCCATCTCGATGGCATCCAGTGTTTCACTCAGCGAACCAATCTGATTTACCTTAATCAAAATAGAATTGGCACATCCCATAGCAATTCCCTTCGACAGAAATTCCACATTCGTCACAAACAAATCGTCTCCTACCAACTGGCAACGGCTTCCAATCCGCTCCGTCAGTTTTTTCCATCCTTCCCAATCATTTTCACTCATTCCATCTTCAATGGAATCAATCGGATATTTATTGATTAATTCTTCCAGATAAGCAATCTGTTCGTCCGAAGTACGTTTTTTTCCGTTTTCACCTTCAAAAACAGTGTAATCATACACTCCATCCTTATAAAACTCGGAAGAAGCACAGTCCATTCCAATCATCACATCTTTTCCTGGCACATATCCAGCTTGCCGGATGGCTGCCAAAATAGACTCCAATGCATCTTCCGTACCTTTCAATGCCGGAGCAAATCCACCTTCATCTCCCACGGCCGTACTCAGCCCGCGATCGTGCAACACTTTTTTCAAGGCATGAAATACTTCCGCTCCCATGCGCAAGCCTTCCCGGAAGGAAGGCGCCCCTACCGGACGAATCATAAACTCCTGGAAAGCAATAGGCGCATCGCTGTGTGAACCACCGTTGATGATATTCATCATCGGAACCGGCATCACAAACGTATTGACTCCCCCGATATACCGGTACAAAGGTATCTGCAAATAAGCAGCGGCAGCTTTTGCCACAGCCAGCGATACACCCAAAATGGCATTGGCTCCCAATTTAGATTTGGTTGGCGTGCCATCCAGTTCCAGCATTTTCTTATCAATACCCCGCTGATCCAATACAGACCAACCAATTAATGCCGGCGCAATCACTTTATTTACATTCTCGACAGCCTTCAAGACTCCCTTTCCTCCGTAACGATGTGCGTCCTTGTCACGCAACTCCAATGCTTCATGTTCACCCGTAGAAGCTCCCGACGGTACAGAAGCACGTCCTATCACACCAGACTCCAGTTTCACTTCTACCTCTACGGTAGGATTTCCTCGTGAATCGAGTATTTCACGACCTATAACCGACTTTATTTTCATATTTATTGCATTTAAAATTTGATATACAAAAATGAGAACTTCCTACGTACGACGCAATACCTTGAAATAGGTATTTTATTTTGTCGTACCCAATAAAAAAAGGACTGTAACTGAAACAGCCACAGTCCTCTTCCGTCATTTATGCAATCAAAATGGATTAGTAATTATTTTTCTTCACTTCAAAGTAAGCCTGTGGATGCAAGCAAGCCGGACATACCTCGGGAGCTTCTTTTCCTACATAAATATAGCCACAGTTGCGGCACTGCCATACTACTTCTACATCTTTCTTGAAAACCTTTTCGTCTTCAATATTCTTCACGAAAGCCAGGTATCTTTCTTCGTGTCCTTTTTCGGCTACGGCAATCTCACGATACATTTTCGCGATGGCCGGGAAACCTTCTTCGTCGGCGATATCGGCAAATTTCGGATAATCCAGACTCCATTCTTCATTCTCGCCTGCAGCTGCAGCCTTCAGGTTTTCCAATGTAGAACCGATAACTCCGGCAGGATAGCTAGCTGTGATTTCCACCATTCCACCTTCCAACCACTTGAACATTCTCTTGGCATGTTCTTTTTCCTGTTCAGCAGTTTCCAAGAAAATAGCTGAAATCTGTTCAAAACCTTCTTTCTTGGCTGCACTCGCAAAATAAGTATAGCGCATTCTAGCTTGTGACTCACCTGCAAAAGAGATTGCCAAATTTTTCTCGGTTCTTGTTCCTTTAATGCTTTTTCCCATATCTATTAGTTATTAAGTTGATGAATAAATTACGTTTTCAAGTTTACACTACAAATATAATAGATTTATTCAAATTTGCAATCATTACAATTTTATTTTTCTATTTTATTAACACTTCATCTTTTATAACAAGGTTATCTACATATTAAAACAATTCACACAAAAAAATAGTTTCCCCAATCAAGCATAATAATACCAACCCAACAAAATTTCATATAATATAGTATATTCTTGAATCAAACCCAGTTCTTTTCCCATTTACAGTATCTTTTTCAAAGATAATTAACGCAAAGGTCGCTCAAATATAAGAAAATATATACTTTTGTGCTTCTTTTTAAATTAGTAACATTTTTAAGATAGATGAAAGGATTAGAATTCAGACCCAAACTTTTCACCATGATGAAAACCTATACCAAGACCGACCTGATGACCGACCTGATGGCAGGTGTCATCGTGGGAATTGTTGCCCTGCCATTAGCCATTGCTTTTGGTATCGCTTCCGGAGTGAGTCCGGAAAAAGGAATCATCACAGCCATTGTAGCCGGTTTTATCATCTCATTTCTAGGAGGAAGCAAAGTACAGATTGGCGGACCAACCGGTGCTTTTATTGTCATCATTTATGGCATTATCCAGCAGTATGGAATTGAAGGACTAATGGTAGCCACCATGATGGCCGGTATTCTCCTTATATTATTAGGAGTATTTAAACTGGGAACCGTCATCAAATTTATTCCCTACCCCATCATTATCGGCTTTACCAGCGGTATTGCCGTCACAATTTTCACCACGCAGATTGCCGATATTTTCGGACTCGATTTCCAAGGTGAAAAAGTGCCGGGAGATTTCATTGGAAAATGGATTCTTTATTTCCACCACTTCGATACGGTAAATTGGTGGAATGTCATAGTGAGTGTGGTCAGCGTGTTCATCATTGCCATCACGCCTAAATTCTCCAAAAAGATTCCAGGATCACTGGTAGCTATCATCCTGGTAACTGTAGGCGTCTACTACCTGAAAATGTATGGAGGAATCACCTGCATCGATACCATCGGCGACCGTTTCAGCATTAAGTCACAACTTCCGGAAGCAGCCGTTCCGGCACTTGATTGGGAAGCCATCAAGAACTTGTTCCCTGTAGCCATCACCATTGCTGTACTGGGAGCCATTGAATCGCTGCTTTCGGCTGCAGTGGCCGACGGTGTCATCGGTGACCGTCATGATTCCAACACGGAACTTATCGCCCAAGGTATCGCCAACTTTGTATCCCCTATCTTCGGAGGTATTCCTGCCACTGGTGCCATTGCCCGTACGATGACCAATATCAACAACGGAGGTAAGTCACCCGTTGCCGGTATCGTGCATGCCGTAGTATTGCTGCTCATCCTCCTTTTCCTGATGCCCCTGGCACAATACATTCCGATGGCTTGCCTGGCCGGCGTACTGGTCATTGTCTCTTATAACATGAGTGGATGGAGGGTGTTCAAAGGACTGTTGAAAAATCCAAAATCGGATGTAGTGGTATTGCTCATCACCTTCTTCCTGACGGTTATCTTCGATTTGACAGTAGCCATTGAAGTCGGTCTGGTGATTGCCTGTGTACTGTTCATGAAGCGTGTCATGGAAACAACCAAGATTTCTGTCATCACAGACGAAATAGACCCCAACAACGAATCCGACCTGGAAGTACACGAAGAACATCTGGTCATCCCGCAAGGCGTGGAAGTATATGAAATCAACGGCCCGTATTTCTTCGGTATCGCCACCAAGTTTGAAGAAATCATGTCCCGGTTGGGCGACCGTCCGAAAATCCGCATCATCCGTATGCGAAAAGTTCCTTTCATTGATTCTACAGGTATCCATAACCTCACGACCCTATGTGAGATGTCACAGAAAGAAAATATTCACATCATCCTGTCGGGTGTCAACGAGAAAGTACACCAAGTGTTGGAGAAATCCGGGTTCTATGAACTGCTTGGAAAAGAAAACATCTGTAGCAACATCAATGAAGCACTAGAAGTAGCCACCAAGGAAATAGCTGAAATCAACGCAAAATAAAACGTTAAAATAAAAACTCCCGTTCTGTTAAAATCAAAATAGGATTTAACAGGATGGGAGTTTTCTTTAAATCATGTTATAAAACCCATTATTTTCATCCAAGAAGTTGCATTATTTCCAGAAATCCGTACCTTTGTACTGTGTTTTTCATAGTATTAGATTTAAGGTTAACAAAGGTTGGAGTACAGCGGTACTCCTTTTTTTATGTCCTTACTTCAGAAAATCACCACTTAAACCGCACCTGAAACTGTAAATCACATTTATTATTTCCTTGAATCTCTTCTGCTCCCGATCCGATAAGATTCCAATCCCTATAGTGTGTCCAGCCCCATTTCATCTGAAAAAACAAATGTTTTTTCCAATCGTAATCTACTCCCCATGCCACTCTCTCTCCTTTTCCATACAAGGACATCATGGAAAACGCATACAACAATCCCTGTTCATACGCATATATCCGAGAAGCATAATCTTCTGTATGAAACCATACACCACTCAAAAAGGTCCGTATCGAAAGACGAGGAATTTCCACCTTCAAACTACTTCCACAAGCCAACCCATTGGATGTTTTTCTTTGCAAAACTTCCGAACGCACATATTCCACCATTGTTTTCCACCGCATACACTTCACCGGTGAATAAGTCACTTGATAATGCAAACGTTGCCTGACATTAGGCAATACATATTTCATATCATCCGATTCCTTGTAGTTTTTAGCCTTATTCTTATAACCATATTTTATTAACATCTCTAGTGAATTAGACGGTGAATAAGAAATCTGAAACACTCCTTCCCCTCCTGTTGTATTTTGCTTGTCTACTAAATAACGATACCATGGAAAGTAAAAGAAATCTCCATAACATAACAATTTCATATTTCGCAAAAAGCTAGTTTCCAATCCAATAAAAATACCAGCTTCATTTTGCATTTTTGAATTCTCTCCAAATCCATACGCGTATAAACTCTGATATTTTTTATCATAATATCTGTTGATAACTATCAATGATGTATTCACAGCCGGTGAATAAGTCAACTGATTCAATGTAGCCACCTTCCCTTGCTTGTCGACAGCCGTTTCTCCGGAAAAAATAAACTTCCCCTTATACCATTTATAATTCACCCCCACATTATAAAAATATTTTCCACGGGGATAATAACGATTATATAATCTTTCAACCGGATTCAACATCTTGTTGAAAACATTATAAACAACTGTGAATCCCCCTTCAAAGTATTTGCCATCATAACTTAAATTACTACCTACCAATGTATTAAAAGCAGTATTTTTTTTCTCCAAATCCTTCTTCAGACGATGGTAGCCATCCGTTTTCAACGTACTTATACACTCATTATCCACTGTAGCATCCTGATTGCGGAAAGAGAAAAAACCCGTCCATATCCAACGTTTACGCCATTTCATGGAGACTCCCGCTCCCTGCAAATAATTTGCTTCGTTCATGGAGGTATACTTACTCAATCCTCTTCCGGCACGGTTCAACGCAGCAAAAGAAGTATACTTTCCTATTCCGAATCCCATGTTCATCACCAACCCGTAACCGAAACTGGCTTTATAATTTCCCACTACCAACGTATGCAAGCGGCCAAAATCTTTCAGTTGTACAGAAGCACTGTAGAAATCAAATCCTTTTCGATTATAGAGTCGGAAGAAAGCCTCTCCAGCATCTTTTTCAGCTACGAAGCTTGCATATATTTTATCCCGAAACTGAAATCTGTATCTGATATTCAAATAAAACGGATCTCCATAATATCGTTTGGAAGCAAACTTCTCTTCTTCTCCTACAGGTATATCTGCATACCCCGCCTTCTCATTAAACGGTACGTCTGTGCGCATCCAGATTTCCTGTTTGTTGTATTTCCACACATTACGCCAGGAAAAAGCTTCTTTTTTTACTGGCCCCACATACATGAATTCTCTCAAAAAAGCCTGAGTTTGTCTGTCCATACCCTCTACTCCCCACAATTCATTCATGCTGGTTAAAGGTCCATACTTATAGACATAATAAAGGATGTGTTCAATTAGCCGGTCGGACAAGAAAGGCAATTGTTCCAGTTCTTCTTTTGTCACAGTATTGATGTTCAGCGGATGTTCCGCCAATTCGCTCAACTCTTCGTATTGCTCTCTCCACGACGCTACATTCTCTTCTTCTCCTACCTGTTCTTCCCATTCCATCCAAGCGGACTGAGCGAAGAGATTTCCACAATAGAAAAGAACTGATACACAAAAGGAAACATACTTTTTCCACATATTATTCACTTGTTTATACACATCTCATAAATACGTTAATTATGCCACATAATCTGAATATTATTTCTATTTTTGCGCGTATGAAAAAATGTTTCTACATATTCATTATTTTGTGGCTGAGTACTTCCTTGCATACTTATGCTCAACAATTATCACCGACTTCCATTCAAGGTCACAAGGTTCCTGTATGCATTTATAAAGGAGACACTATACCTTGTATAACGTTGAGAAACATATACGTCTACCCCAAATTGCACTTTAAAAACAAAAGACAGGAAAGATATTACTATAAACTGGTCAGAGATGTGAAAAAGACCCTTCCTCTTGCCAAGGAAATCAAAAGAGCGGTAATTGAAACGTATGAATACATGGAAACGCTGCCCAATCAGAAAGCCAGAGAGCAACACATGAAACTGGTGGAAAAAGGGTTGAAACAGCAGTACACCGCCCGCATGAAGAAACTGACATTTTCACAAGGTAAACTGCTGATCAAATTGGTCAACCGTGAATGCAACCAATCGTCCTATCAACTGGTCAAAGCTTTCATGGGACCTTTCAAGGCCGGATTTTATCAGGCATTCGCTGCCCTGTTCGGAGCCAGCCTGAAAAAAGAATACCATCCTGAAGATGACGACAAGATGGTAGAAAGAGTAGTTACACTGGTCGAAAACGGACAGCTATAACAGTATAAATCAATAAATTAACAAGTTATCAATAAGATATTCACAAGCGGTGTTCAACGTAATTTGAACAACTTATGAGCAAATTCCCATATCATAATTCCTGCTGTCACAGATACATTCAATGAATGTTTGGTGCCATACTGAGGTATTTCGATGCAACCATCGGACATGTCTACAACCTCTTGCTGCACCCCTTTTACTTCATTTCCCAACACAATGGCATATTTCTTTCCTTTTTCCAATACCAGTTCATCAAGTAACGTACTACCTGCACACTGTTCAATGGCCAATACGGTATATCCCTTCTCATGAAGTTCATTTACAGCATCTTGCGTTTTCTTAAAATATTTCCAGTCTACCGTATATTCTGCTCCCAGCGCCGTTTTATGCATTTCCGGATGAGGAGGAGTTGCCGTAATGCCACAGAGATAAATGCAATTCACCAAAAAAGCATCCGATGTACGGAATACCGCTCCAATATTGTGCAAACTACGCACTTCATCCAATACAACCACCAACGGCAGCTTATCTGCTTCTTTAAACTCCTCCACCGTCAGACGGTTCATCTCGGTCACCTTCAATTTTCTTAATTCAGACATAATTCCTACATTTGAAATACGTTCGGCTGCAAAGATAAAAACTATATTCATAACCCTGTTGAAAACAGTGGAAAACGTGTAAAAAACGAGGGCATAGAAAATGAAAATTATTTCTTGCAAGATTCCACAAATCAATTATAGCAGACTTAAAACCAACAATCCAAAAAACTTAGAAATAATTATCACTGACAGTTTAAACACATTCTTATTGAATTTTCAGAAATGAATAACCGAAAAGTTTTTAACTTTGCAACGTATCAACAATTTGTTAATAGGATTAGTAAAAGCTAAGATATCAATAAGTAAGCATGTTTATGAATTATTGATATCCTTCCTCTTCAAGATGATAACGAAAAAACAAAAAAAAGGGTGTTATTTTTACTAACATTATTAACGGGATATTATCAGTATCATATTTTCTTTTTAAAAGAAGAAAAAATATAAATCTAATAATGAATAAAGAAGAATGGTTGAAAAAGGGTTATGTGGATGAACCCGTGGAAAAGAATCTTGACCTGAAGGCTGAGATTAAAAAGTTATGTCGTGAAAAAGAAGCGGTCATTTTAGGACACTTCTACCAGGCGGACGAAATACAGGAGATTGCCGACTTTATCGGCGATAGTCTGGCACTGGCGCAATGGGCTGCCAAAATAGATGCGAAAATCATTGTGATGTGTGGAGTTCACTTCATGGGTGAAACTGCAAAAATCCTTTGTCCGGACAAGAAAGTGCTGATTCCCGATTTAAATGCCGGTTGCTCACTGGCCGACAGTTGTCCGGCCGACAAGTTTGCCGAATTTGTGAAGGCACATCCGGGATACAAAGTCATTTCGTATGTCAATACCAGTGCGGCAGTCAAAGCGGTGACGGATGTGGTAGTGACTTCTACCAACGCCCGCCAGATTGTGGAAAGCTTTCCGAAAGATGAAAAGCTGATTTTCGGTCCCGACAAAAACTTGGGAAATTACATCAATTCCATTACCGGGCGTCAGATGTTGCTTTGGGACGGTGCCTGCCATGTGCACGAGAAATTCTCTGTAGAGAAGATTCTGGAGGTGAAGAAACAGTATCCGGACGCAGAAATCCTGGTTCATCCGGAATGTAAGGGAGCCGTAGCGAAACTGGCCGACAAAATCGGCTCGACGGCAGGATTGCTGAAATATGCCATGGCCAGTGACAAGAAGAACTTCATTGTGGCTACAGAAAGCGGTATTTTGTATGAAATGCGCAAGAAATGTCCGGACAAGCACTTTATTCCAGCTCCGCCGGAAGACAGTACCTGCGCTTGCAACGAATGCAACTTCATGCGTTTGAACACACTGGAAAAACTATATAATACGCTGAAATATGAATGGCCGGAAGTGAAGGTGGATGAAGCAGTGGCAAAAGAAGCCATAAAGCCTATCCAGAAGATGCTTGAAATATCTGCAAAGTTGGGACTGTGATACACAGTCTCAACTTTTTTGTTAAGGGCTTTTAATAGCGAGACGGGTCTTCTTAAAACATGTTATATAGCATAGATTTTAAAAAGAATAATTTGTAGATATCCAGAAAGTCCTTACCTTTGCACTGTGTTTTTCATAGTATTAGATTTAAGGTTAACAAAGGTTGGAGTTCAGCGGAACTCCTTTTTTTATGTCCGTACGTTTCTTTCTTTGTATAGAGTGAAGAATAAATGCTCTATCACAAGGTCAATAAGTTGAAAATTTATAGTTACTTTTTATGTTTTCCTGCCCTGAACCTTATGTTTCCGGTAAGAGAACTGTAGGTTTCCGCCCAGGAAAATCTAAGTTTTCCATTAGAAAAACATAAAAATCACAAGGGATTTGTTTCCTCTATGTAAGAGCATTTTTAAATTTTTCGGGAGTGTATGGATAAAGACGAGTGGATGTAACTGATTACTTCAATTTTTATTATAAAAAAAGCATCTTAAAATATGGTTGATAATCAGCTGTTTGTGATTTTTCACCGAAAAAAGATGAAAAAAAATGCTCGAAATGTTTGTGGGTTTCAAAAAATGCACTACCTTTGCAACCGCAATCGAGAGAGAAAGCAACGAAAGAAAAACTTAATGGTGCGTTAGTTCAGTTGGTTAGAATACATGCCTGTCACGCATGGGGTCACGGGTTCGAGTCCCGTACGCACCGCAGAATAGGAGGATGTGTCAAAATGATGCATCCTCTTTTCGTTATATAATCATCGTTTTGCCATTTTTCATAGAGTATGATTTATGTTTTTCCTATGTCCATGCCTTTTGG
>NZ_JAOQJI010000075.1:0-10978 GCF_025567125.1 Phocaeicola fibrisolvens
TTTGTCGGCTATAGCAGCATATTGCTTTTTTGAAAAGAAGCCCGCCATTGATGTAAACTTTGTCAATGACGGACAACTGTCTATTTTCTAATTTTATATCGAACTCACGTTAAGTTATAGGAGGCTTTATCCTTTCAACGGATTCCAGCCCTGCGCTTTCAGTTCCAGTTCGTTGCCGTCGCGGGTGACCAGTGCACAACCCAGTTCAGGCTTGGTGATGTGACCGATGATTTTGACATCCTTCATTTGGGCCACTGTTTCATGTGCTGTCAACGGGACGGTGAAGAGCAGTTCGTAGTCCTCGCCGCCATTCAGGGCACAAGTGCTCAGGTTCATGTTGAACTCTTCGGCCATCACGGCAGTCTGGTAGTCGATGGGAATACGTTCCTCATAGACCCGGCAACCTACGTGACTCTGTGAGCAGATGTGCATCAGTTCGGACGACAGCCCGTCGGAGATGTCCATCATAGCCGTAGGCCGAAGACCGGCTTTGGCCAGACTTTCGACGATGTCCTTGCGGGCTTCCGGTTTCAGGAAGCGTTCCAACAGGTATTCTTTTCCGGCAAAGTCGGGTTGTACGTCCTTTTCGCCCTGGAACACGGCTTTTTCGCGCTCCATCAACTGCAGGCCCATGTAGGCGGCCCCGAGGTCACCCGATACACAGATGAGGTCGGTTTCCTTGGCACCGTTGCGGTAGACCACCTTGTCCTTGTCGGCTTCCCCGATGCAGGTGATGGAGATGGCCAGTCCTGTGACGGAAGAGGTGGTATCGCCTCCCACGAGGTCCACGTGATGCTGTTCGCAGGCCAGGCGCAGGCCGTCGTAGAAGTCCTCCAGGTCTTCAATGCAGAAGCGCTTGGAGACAGCCAGTGAGACGGTAATCTGTTTCGGCGTACCGTTCATGGCGTAGATGTCGGAGAAGTTCACCATGGCCGATTTATATCCCAGGTGTTTCAGCGGGGTATAGACCAGGTCGAAGTGTACGCCTTCCATCAGCAGGTCGGTGGTGACCAGTACCTGCTTGCCGGGAAACTCCAGTACGGCAGCATCGTCGCCCACACCGTACTTCGTTTCCGGATTTTGTAGTTTGATGTCCTGGGTGAGGTGCTTGATGAGGCCGAATTCACCCAGGGTAGAAATTTCAGTTCTGTTTCCTTCGTGCATAGTATTTTTACGCTCTGTTGATAAGTTCTCTCATAATGGTGGTCATGCGGGGCTGTGCGGCGTCGGCTGCCTTCTGCACTTCTTCGTGGGATACTTCCACAATCTTGCCTTCCACGCCCAGGTCGGTGATGACCGATACGCCGAACACCTTGATGCCGCAGTGGTTGGCCACGATGACTTCCGGTACGGTAGACATACCTACGGCGTCTGCGCCCAGGATGCGGAACATCTTGTATTCCGACGGGGTTTCAAACGTAGGACCTTGTGTACCGATGTACACGCCTTGCTGCACCTTGATGCCTTTTTCCTTGGCAATTTCCAGTGCTTTGGCAATCAGTTCTTTGGAATACGCTTCGCTCATGTCCGGGAAACGCGGTCCGTAGTCGATGTTCTTGCCGCGGAGCGGATGTTCGGGGAAGAAGTTGATGTGGTCGGTGATAATCATCAGGTCACCGATTTCAAAATCCGGGTTCGTGCCTCCTGCAGCGTTCGATACGAACAAGGTCTTGATGCCCAGTTCACGCATCACACGCACGGGGAAAGTCACTTCCTTCATGGAGTAGCCTTCGTAAAAATGAAAGCGTCCTTGCATGGCCATGATATCTTTGTTGCCCAATTTCCCGAAAATCAGTTTGCCGCTGTGTCCTTCGACGGTGGAAACCGGGAAGTTCGGAATCTCCGAATAGTTGATTTCATACTTGTCGGTGATTTCATGCACCAGGCTGCCCAGGCCCGTGCCCAGGATGATGGCTGTTTCAGGATGAGTGTGCATCTTCGCCTTCAGAAAGGCGGCTGTTTCTTGAATTTTTTCTAACATACTCAATGATTTTGGGGTTAAATACTAGTTCTCCTTTGTGCAGGAACTCCACTTCTATGGGGAGCACATAAATATAGGGTTTCAGTTCGTCGGCGAGCTGCGGATGGCCGATGAGCCGCGAGGCATCCTTCTCGGTGGTCAGGATGAGGCGGCGTGCTTCCGGCAGCCGGTAGAACTGTTGCACAATCTGTTGCATGTCGGTCGCATCGAAGTTGTGATGGTCACCGAAAAGCAATGGGGTGACACTCGCGGCATGACGACGGACTTCTTCTACCAGGGGAGCCGGCGAAGCAATGCCGGTGACCAGCAATACTGCCTGGCCTTTCAGGGTGTCAAGTGCCCGGGCAGGTGTATCCGCAAACAAGGAATACAGTTTTCCGTAGGCCAGGGTGGTGAAAAACACCTCCTGATGGGGAAGAGGCTGTATGCGTTGCTGCAGTTGCTTGCATTTTTCCAGGCTGAGGTCGGGCGGACATTTGGTGACGATGAGCAGGTCGGCCCGTTGTTTGCCGCTGGCAGGCTCCCGTAATCGTCCGGCAGGCAGAAGCTGGTCGCATTCCACGGGTCGGTGGTAGTCCATCAGCAGGAGGTTCAGTCCCGGTTGTACGTAACGGTGCTGGAAGGCATCGTCCAGCAGCACGACTTCCGTGTCGGGTGCTCCTTCGGGGGCCATCAGTCGGTGGATTCCTTCGCAGCGGTCACCGTCCACGGCTACACGGATGTCCGGGAACTTGCGGGCCATCTGGAAAGGCTCGTCGCCGATGTCTTCCATGCGGGAAGCAGGAGAAGCGAGCACGAAACCTTTCGACTTCCGCTTGTAGCCTCGGCTTAGTACGGCCAGCCGGAACGAACCGTGCAGCAACCGGATGAGGTATTCCGTATGAGGTGTTTTCCCCGTGCCGCCCACGGTCAGGTTACCGATGCAGATGACGGGCAACGGAAAGCGTTCCTGCCGGAGCAGGCCCCGGTCGAACAACAAGTTCCGTACCCTCACACCGATGCCGTAGAGGACACTGAAGGGCCACAGTCCCCAATATATCTTGCATTTTCCGCTCATGCACGTCCCTCCTTATTGGATGCGCAAGTTGAATGGCAGACGGGCTTGTAGACGGTCGGACTGACCGAGGTGACGTATCCAGTCGAAGCTGCGGTAGTATTCTCCGAAAGTTTCCTGCAACTGGCTGTGAATGTAGCGGTCGGTACGGGTGTTCAGCAGCTGGGTCAGGAAATCTTCCTTGGCTGGGTAAGTCTGAAGATTGTAGTCCTTCACCTTGCCTAGCTGGGCTGCCAGTTGGATGGCTGTATCCAGTCCGCCCAGTTCGTCCACCAGTTTCAGTTCTTTGGCCATGCTGCCGGTCCATACGCGTCCTTCCGCAATCTTGCAGAGCTCTTCCAACGGAATGTGTCGGCCTTCGGCACAGCGTTTGGTAAACAAGGCGTATCCCTGGTTTACCATCTGTTGCATCAGGGCCGATTCTTCTGCATTGAACGGGCGGCTCATGCTGCCCATATCGGCCATTTTATGCGTTTTGACTCCATCGAAATGAAGTCCCAGTTTGTCGTTCAAAAGTTCGGAGGCATCGGGCATCATGCCAAAGATACCGATGGAGCCGGTCAGGGTGGTCGGTTCGGCTACAATCTTGTGGGCGGCGCATGAAATGTAATAGCCACCGGAAGCCGCATAGTCGCCCATGGATACTACGACCGGTTTTTCCGCTTTCAGCAGGCTGACCTCCCGCCAAATCTGTTCCGACCCGTAGGCGCTTCCACCCGGAGAGTTGACGCGGAGCACCACGGCTTTTACGTTCTTGTCCTTGCGCAAGTCGCGCAGGTCCTTGGTGACTTTTTCGGAGTTGATGCCCTCGTCGTACGATGATGAGCCGTTGTCAATTTCTCCGTAAGCGTAATATACTGCCACCACGTCGCGGGTCTTGCTCTTCGGGGCAGTCGCCTTGACACGGGTCATTTCGTCGAGGTTTAAAGTCTTGAGGTCGTCTTCGTCAGACAGTCCGGTAAGAGACTTCAGGTAGCTGAGCACTTCATCCTGATACATCAGTGTATCGGCCAGTCCGCTGCTTACGTAAGTTTCTGCCGGATGGAAATCCATGTTCCGGTCGGCCAGCAGGTTCAGGGAGTCAGCCGATATGTGACGCGATGCCGAGACGTCGTTCAGGATACTCTTCCAGGTAGATTCCAAAAAAGCCTGGGTCTGTTCACGGTTGGCCGGACTCATTTCAGTGCTCATCATTGGTTCCACGGCCGATTTGTACGTACCTACCCGGAAAATCTGCATCTTCACGCCGATTTTGGCCAGGAAATCTTTCAGGAACATGGTCTCGCTGGCCAGTCCGTGCCAGGAAAGACTTCCAACGGGATTCACGATAACCTTGTCGGCTACACTGGCCACATAATATCCGCCTTGTGTGTAAGCGTCAGCGTATGCCACCAGAAACTTGCCACTCTGCTTGAAGTCGGCCAGTGCCCGGTGAATGGCTTGCAGGGAAGCCGCTGAGCAGCTCAGTGCACCCGTATGCAGGTAGATACCTTTGATAAGGTCGTTTTCTTTGGCTTTTTGGATGGCATTCAGAATGTCTTCCAATCCGTAGGTAGAAATCTGGTCTTCAAAGAACTGGTCGACGGGACTGGGCTGGTAACGCTCCTGGATGGTTCCTTTCAGTTCGAGGGTAAACACGGAATTGGGCGGAACAACGGTCTCGGTTTCAGACGAGGCCATAATGCCTACTAATGTACTTATGCCCAAGATGATAAAGATGAACCCGCAGATTAGCACACCCGTGATGGTGGCCAGGGTACTTCGAAGAAACTCTTTCATTATAAGTCGTTTTTAGGATTAATAAACAAAGTTATTCTTTTTGACTGAAAAAACAAAAAACGGGCATGTTTAAATTTTGGAGATAGGGAAGAAGTAAGAACTGTATGTTTAAGAAATCTTAAAATAGAAAGTCTCCTATTTATAGGGTATAGTTAATTATTATAATATATTACAATAAGGTAGGAAAAGTGGGGTTTGCAGAAAGGTCTGACTAAAAAAATGTGAAAATTTTTAGAATTAGCTGATTTTCAATAGATTAAAATTGCTCAACCCTTCAGTAAACCCTGAAGTGGCAGGGAAAGGAGAGAAATGGGATAAGGATACTTCTGCATAAGGGCCAAAACGCTTAGGCGTTTTGATGGAAGCGCCTTTACGTTTGATGCCAAACGTTTAGGCGTTTAAGACAAAACGTTTAGGCGTTTGAGGTGAAACGTCGAAGCGTTTTTTTTAAACGAACAAGCCCCCGACTGGAGGTGAACCGGCGGGGGCTTGTGATATGGTCGGGAAATTGGTTAAGCTTCCTGCATCTTGGCTTTAAATGCCAAGGCATACATACGCATCTGTTTCACCATGGCCAGCAGACCGTTGCTGCGGGTAGGTGAAAGATGCTCCTTCAAGCCGATTTTTTCGATGAAGTAGAGGTCGGCATTCAGGATTTCATCTGGAGTATGACCCGATACAACTTGAATCAGCAGGGAGATGATGCCTTTGACAATCAGGGCATCGCTTTCTGCCTGAAATACCACTTTCCCGTCTACCAAATCAGCCTGCAGCCATACGCGGCTCTGACATCCGTCAATCAGGTTCTGTTCGGTCTTGTATTTCGGGTCGAGCGGTTGCTGGTCGTTGCCCAGGTCGATCAGCAGTTGGTATTTGTCCATCCAATCGTCGAAGTCGCTGAATTCTTCGATCACTTCGTCCTGGAGTTCGTTGATTGTTTTCATTGTGATACAGTTTAATTATTTTTCGTTATAAATCACGCCCATCACCGTTTGTCCAACAGCCTGAAGCGTGGCTTTGTCAATATTTTCAAGTGTGTCGTCCAGCGTGTGCCACGTAGGGTTGAAGCCCGTGTTGCTCTGTGTGTCATAGTGGATGATGTCTACACAGGGAATCTGACGGTACTGGTGCACATAGAGATGGTCGTCGGTGATTTGGCCTCCGTCTTCCTTGATGAAGTAGTTGCCATAGCCCAGGTGTTCGGCCATCTTCCAGATTTTCTTCATGGCATTGTGGGCCGTCCGCTTGGAATAGTCTTCGTAGTAGAATGTGGCATTCTTTCCGCCCACCATGTCCAGCAGGATGCCGAAGCGTGCCTTGTAATCAGGTACGTGAGGGATGCGTCCCCAGTATTGGGAGCCCAGACACCAGGTGTCCGGTTTGTACGTTCCTTTGTAGAACTCTGGCGTGCCGTAATCTTCCGCATCGAAGAATACGAGGTCGATGCCTACTTGCGGAGCCTGCTGTTGAATCTGTCGGGCAATTTCCAGTAACACACCTATTCCGCTGGCCCCATCGTTTGCTCCGTCAATCGCTTTCCGGTGGTTGGCTTCCTCGTCCTGGTCGGCATACGGGCGGCAGTCCCAGTGTGCACAGAGCATCACCCGTTTCTTGTTTTCCGGCTGGTAGGCTCCGATGATGTTGCGCGATTTCAAGACGGTACCGTCGTATGCGATCAAATCAGCCTGCTGGTTGTAGACAGTTGCCCCGAATTTCTTCAGCTGGGCAGCCAGGTAATCCCCACATTTCCGGTGTGCTTCCGTATTGGGCACACGAGGGCCGAAAGCAACTTGTGCGGCTACGTATGCGTATGCACTGTCGGCATTGAAGGCCGGTGCCTGAACGATGGCTTCTTCGGTTTCTTCGGTTTGCTGGCTGTTCTTGGAACTGCTTCCACAGGAAATCAAGGCACCTCCTGTCAGCAGGGCCGCTACGGTCAGCAGATTTTTTATTGAAATCATAATCCTTTCATTTAGTTTGCGCTGCAAAGGTAAACTTATTTTCGCACACCCCTTGCAGCCGTAAATACGTTTTAAACTTTATTTGTAGGAACCGCTTTCCTGCACTTGTTGCATGACGCGCAGGAAATTGCCGCCCCAGATACGGCGGATGTCTTCCTCGCTGTAACGTTCGTGCAGCAGCTGGCGGGTGAAGTTGATCATCTCCGAGGAATCGTTGCATCCGATGATGCCTCCGTCGCCGTCGAAGTCACTGCCGATGCCCACATGTTCGATACCCATCACGTTCACCATGTGGTTCAGGTGTTCGATGGCATCCAAGATGTGCGCCGGACGGTCGGTGCGGAGAAATCCGCTGTACAGACAGACCTGCACTACGCCCCCTTTCTTGGCAATGGCACGGAGCTGGTCATCGGTCAGGTTGCGCGGATGCTCGCAGAGCGCACGGCTGGAAGAATGCGAGCAGACTACCGGCTGGCTGCTGATGTCAAGTGTGTCATAGAAGGTTCGTTCGCCACTGTGCGACAAGTCCACCATCATGCCCAGGCGGTTCATCTCTCGAATCACCTGTTCGCCGAAAGGAGTGACTCCCAGGTTTTCTTCGTTGCGGCGGGCTGAACCGCAGATGTCGTTGTTCCCGTTGTGGCAGAGCGTCATGTATACCACTCCCCGTTTGCGGAAATGTTCTACCCGGCTGAGGTCTTTCCCGATGGCATATCCGTTTTCAATCCCCAGCATGATGGCCTTCTTTCCTTCCCGTTTCAGACGGTATAAGTCATCGGGCGTATACGCGATGTCTACTGCGGTACAGTTCCTGGCCACCATTTCCTCAATTTCATTCAGCAGACGGTCGGCTTTGGCGGTAGTTGCCAGCAAGGCTTCGTCCGTCCGTTCCTTTTGTTCCAGATAAGCTACCATGATGGTGGCATCCTGCCGTCCTTCCGTCATCTTGTGCAGGTCGACCTTGATTTTGGGGTCGCGCGTATCAAAGCGGATGTGCTGGTCGAAAAACATCGGAGTGTCACAGTGCGTATCCAGAATCAGCAGACGCTGGTGCAATTCTTTGGCTTTGCGGAACGAGCGGGCTTCGCGGACGAGCCATCCGAAGAGCGGCATCATGCATTTGTCCTGATTCAGGATGAAACATTCCGGATGCCACTGTACGCCCAGCATGGATTTGTATTCCGTGCTTTCGATGGCTTCTATCACCCCGTCGGGGGCCGTAGCTGATACCCGAAAACCGGGTGCCGGCTCTTTTACCGCCTGATGATGGAAGGAATTGACAGCTACTTCCTTGACGTTTAGAATACGGGCCAGCAGACTGCCTTCGGCCAGTTCCACCCGGTGTGAGGGGAAACTCCGTTCCAAATCCTGACTGTGCTTGATAGACGGCGTTTCTTTCTGTGCATAAATGTCCTGATAGAGCGTACCGCCCAAAGCGGCGTTGAGCACTTGGATGCCGCGGCAGATACCCAGTATCGGAATCTGCCGGTGAGCCGCCAGACGCGTCAACAGCAGTTCCTGCCGGTCGCGGTAAGGATTGATGCCATGGAGTTCCCGAATCGGATCTTCGTGCAGGAACAATGGATTCAGGTCACCTCCACCTGTGAGCAGCAGTCCGTCCAGGTGTTCAAGGGTGTTGATAAGTAAGTTGATATCTTCGTAAGGTGGAATGATTACCGGTACACCTCCCGCTTGAATGACAGACTGGTAATATCCCGGTGCCAAGGTCAGGTTGCCGTCACTGAAGTTTCCCGTGAGTCCGATGAGCGGCGCTTCTTTATGATTCGGGAAACGGTTGTGAATCCCCTCATCGAGGGCTTGAATATCGAAAGAAAAATTTGTTTTCATGCGTGCATTCTTTTTTAGCAAGTGAGGCAAATATAGAGAGAACTTGTGAATTAATGGCACAATTAGGGAGATAAAGTCGTTATTTTGTTATTCATTGCAGATGGTCCTTCCAGCGTGTATAGCATTAATTAGCATCTCGGATAGATAGTTATTCAAATTATTTTCTCATATTTGTTTAAAATCTAATGATATGGAATTGATTCGAAGCCTTTCTCAGATGGTAAACTGCCTGCGTTCGCGCGGCATACGGCGGAAAGTGGCGGTGGTCTGCCCGAACGACCCGCACACGGAGTATGTGATTATCCGCAGTCTGAGAGAGGAAATTGCCGAATACCTCCTGGTGACGGATTCAGCCCATTTGAAAGAAGCACTCGACTTGCGGTCGGCTTCTCCCGATTTTGTGCATATTTACGAAGCGGGTACACCCGATGAAGCGGCGGCATTGGCCGTGCAGCTGGTACGTATGGGAGAAGCGGAAGTGCTGATGAAAGGGCTCATCAACACAGACAACCTGTTGCGGGCGGTATTGAAGAAAGGTGAAGGACTGTTGCCCGAAGGAGGCGTGTTGAGCCATGTCACGGTGGCGCAGGTTCCCTTGTATCACAAGCTGTTGTTTTTCTCGGATGCGGCAGTCATTCCACGGCCCACGTTGGAACAGTTCCGGGCAATGATTACCCATGATTTGGATTTGTGCCGTAAGCTGGGTTGCGAAGAGCCTCGGGTAGCACTTATTCATTGTACGGAGAAAGTCAACGAGAAGTTTCCCCACACCCTGAGCTATGTGGAACTCAAGAAGGAGGCGCAGGAAGGACGTTTCGGACACGTCTTCATCGACGGACCGATGGATGCCAAAACCGCCTGCGACAAGCACAGCGGGGAGATAAAGGGTCTTTCTTCTCCCGTGGTCGGCAATGCGGATATTCTGATTTTTCCCAATATCGAATCGGGCAATACGTTTTACAAAACCTTGTCCTTGTTTGGCGATGCGAACATGGCAGGCATGCTCACCGGAACCCTTGCACCGGTGGTAGTGCCTTCGCGGAGTGACTCCGGTAACTCCAAATACTACAGTCTGGTACTGGCTTGCTTGGCAGGGACGCGAAAAGAATAAGACCTGACCTTATGAAAATACTTGTCATTAACCCGGGCTCCACTTCCACGAAGCTGGCAGTCTATGAGAATGAGAATCCCGTGTGGCGTGAAAGTATCGCACATCCGTCCAAGGAACTGGCGGACTTTCACCATATCAACGAGCAGTATGAGTATCGTCGTGCGCATGTGCACGACACGTTGGAGAAGGCGGGCATTCCGCTTGCTTTTGATGCCGTGATTGCCCGCGGAGGCTTGTTGAAACCGACTCCTGGCGGGGTGTATCAAATCAATGAGCGCATCAAGCATGACTTGTGGCATGCCAGTATGGAACACGCCTCGAACCTGGCAGCCTGGATTGCCGACGAGATAGCGCATTGCGCCGGTTGTCCGTCTTACCTGGCCGATCCGGTGGTAACGGATGAGTTGCGCGACTTGGCTCGTATATCCGGTATCCCGGAGCTTCCCCGTATCTCTATTTTTCATGCCCTGAACAGTCGGGCGGTATCCCGACGTTATGCGGCCCGCATCGGACGGAAATACGAAGAACTGAACTTGATTGTGGCCCACTTGGGGGGAGGAATCTCGGTCAGCGCACATCACTATGGGAAAGTGGTCGATGTGAACAATGCCTTGAATGGGGAAGGACCCTTCAGTCCGGAGCGGGCAGGTACCCTGCCGGCCCGACAGTTGGTAGATTTGTGCTTCAGCGGGAAATATACATACGCGGAAATCCGGAAGATGATCAACGGTCGGGGAGGTTTGGTGGCACATCTAGGCACTACCGATGTGCAGAGCATTATCCGTTGGGCCCATGCCGGAGCCGAAAAGCACAAACTGGTGCTCGATGCCATGCTCTACACGGTGGCCAAGCAGGTAGGAGCCATGCACATTGCCCTGCACGGACAGACCGATGCCGTGATTCTGACGGGAGGCATTGCTTTCAATGACTATTGTATCCGCGGGCTGCGGGAGTGGTTGGAAGGACTGGCTCCCATCGTGGTGATTCCCGGTGAGGATGAAATGGGTGCGTTGGCCATGAATGCTCTGGGTGTGTTGCGAGGAGAGCTGACCTTGCAGGAATATGCACCGGAAGGAGATGCGGAGTAAATTTTGCGGCATGTCCTTTTTACGTAATACATAGATGGAAACATTGGGAAAATAAAAAAGAGGCTGTCTCAAATTGAAATATAATTTGAGATGGCCTTTTTTGTGCCTGCAAAAAAATCGGGCAAGCCCAAACTTCGCTCAGTCAGGACTTGCCCG
>NZ_JAOQJI010000076.1:0-10923 GCF_025567125.1 Phocaeicola fibrisolvens
GATAGGTGAAAAATCTGACATGGCAAAATCCTGAGCAACTTTTTGTTGCTCAGGTACTTAAAAAGTTATATTTGTAATAGTGTTGCGGAATTAAGGTAATATAAAACGTAGATCCATTTTCCCTTTCAAAAATCTGATTACACAAATCCTTTGCATATTTTGCATGAAGATAACGAATAGTTCTAAAATCGGTTTCATATTCTTTTTCTTCATCAGTCATATCTGATTTGAAACTATAATCAGAATGAAAGTCTTTCCATTCAGTTGTAGAACGCAATTTATCTTTACCACCTACCGCTATATAAGACAATGCAGCATCATGTATAAGAAATGAACATCCTAATATAAAGCCTTCCAAAGGATTTAATTGATAATCCTCCCCTGCAATTATACTTGCGACTTGCCAAAGACTATCAACATGAGTTATATCATGTATTGTTAATGACGGAAAATCTATTCTAATTTTATCAAGTAGAAATGATGCATTATTATGTGCTATCTCAAATGCATTAATCAATCTTTTTCTTAAACTAACATACTCGTATTTATCATTAAATGCTTCTTTCCAAAGTGTCGAATCTTTATAAGTCATCATATTTAAAATTTGATTTTAAATGTTTATGCCACTCCACCATATCGTTGGCTAACGTAATTAAACACAGCATCACGATAATAAGTAATGCTTTCATCCGGATAACTCTCAGGTAATTCCTGCCAGAGCAAATCCCGTATGGTTACTACGATAGTCGCTTTTGTTTCCTGCTTATCAAATGGATGATCCATTGTTTGCAACATAGACTTGATCTTGCCTAACAAGTCTTTAGCTACCTTTTTTAGCTTCTGGATATCCTCTTTCGACAAATCTTTCTTTTCCAATATATCATACAGAGAAAGCTGCTCGTCATTTTCAAAACCTTCCCTGATATATCGTTTTTCTTCTTCGGACAACTTTTCAGTCAGATGCATCAAATCTTCAAAAGTTTTTTCAATGCTCGCCCGATTTTGTTCTTTATTGTAATTGTCAATTATTTCCTGATATTTCTCATAGAAATTTATTCTTGAAGGATTGACTGACATCATTTGGGCAATTCGCTCCTGCAATACCTCCTGAATATCTTTCATAACCAGATTTTTATCTCTTCTCTTGGCAAACTCTCTCCTCAACAAATCAAAATCAATCTTGCTAATATCGAAACGACGATTTGGGTCAATCACCTCTAGTTCACTTATGGTCTCTACTTCCAGATGTTCGTCCACAATTCCATTGATAGTCACACTAAGATCAGTTATATCCGCATGCTTACGCTTTTTCTGCAAAGCTTTGTAGATAGCCTCCAACGCATCTTTTCTTTGCTTCATATCCGCAGTAATATCATCACGGTCTAGGAATTTCCACAATTTGAGCAAGGCGGTGAGATAAGTACAATAACTCTTCCTAATCTCAACCGTTTCGCACATGGCATTTGCCGCAGTCCTCAACAATGACAATTTTACAAAAGACTCAGCATTCATTAAATCTTTCAATTCAAAATCATGCTCTTTAAGAAAAGCAACAGCCGCAGATATAGTCTCCATCACACGGTTGATAAGCTCTTTTTTATCTACCGTAGGGTCATTACCCTCGTTCTCACCTTCCGGACTTGCCGTATAGTCTGCCAAAGCTTGCCTAAGTGCCTTCACAATTCCTATATAATCTACAATAAGACCATTTTCTTTCCCCTCAGCTACTCGGTTTGCACGGGCTATCGTCTGCATCAATGTATGTGCCTTCATAGGCTTATCTATGTACAAGCATGACAATGATTTCACGTCAAATCCTGTTAACCACATCGCACACACAAACACCACTCGCAGCGGATTATCCGCATCCTTAAAGTCCTCATCAAGTTGACGGTCCTCCATCTTCTTACGATGCGTCAATATATCAAGTCCCCATTTCTGGAATGTCTGTATTTCATTCTGCTCTTGTGAAACCACTACAGCCATTTCTGTTTTTTGCATCCACTCCAGCTTACGCTTTTGTTCCTGCACTTCCTGCTGATAAGGATTAGCAGCAATCTGCTTTTTCAAGGCTTCAATCTCTTTCTGCCAATATTCCTGTACGTAATTATACATGCGTACACAGGTAACCTTGTTATAGCACACAAACATGGCTTTTCCTGATGTCCACAAATCACTATAATGGCGTACAAAATCTTGTGCTACAATTCTCAGACGTTTCGGGGCCGTCAGTAAATGCACCTCTTTGGCAAATTCACGTTCCAATTTAGCCAACTGCGAAGCATCCATGTCTCCAGCCTGATCCAAAGCCGCAGCAATCTCTTCATTTATTTCCGGATTCTTTAAATCTTTCAATTTTTCTCCCCGGTTCTCATAATACAACGGAACAGTCGCCCTATCATCTACTGCCCGCTTGAAATCATATATACTGACATATCCTCCAAACGTACGGGCTGTAATATTATCATCTCTTAAAAGAGGTGTACCCGTAAATCCAATTCGGCTGGCAGTAGGAAGTAAGTGTACCAGATTATCAGCAAACAATCCATTTTGTGTGCGATGTGCCTCGTCACTCATTACAATAATATCATGATCCGGATAAATCGGTGTCGCTTTAGGATCATTGAATTTTTGAATCAAAGAGAAAATAAAAGAAGAATTACCCCCTAATCTTTTTATCAAATCTTTGCCACTTTTCGCAATAAATTCTTCTGTTTTCGTTTTACCCAGCGCCCCACAGTTTTCAAATGTATCGCTAATCTGTTTATTCAACTCCTCACGGTCTGTCAAAACAACAATAGTGGGAGAACCTCCAAATTTCCGCCTGATTTTACGGGCCATAAACAGCATAGAATAACTCTTTCCACTACCCTGTGTATGCCAAAATACTCCTAACTTTCCATTCACATATTCCCGACGACGATACATATCTACGGCCAAGTTCACTCCCAAATACTGGTGGTTACGCGCCATAATCTTCACCGTTCTCCCATCTGAATGGTCATAAAGAATAAAATTTTCCAGTAAATCAATAAAATTCTCCTTCTTGCAGATACCGCGTAACATAGTGGGCAATTCAATGTTTCCTTTGTCCATTTCGGTCAAACGTTTCCACTCGTGAAAGAACTCCCATTTGGAATCTATCGTACCTACACGTGCTTCCAGTCCATTACTGAAAATAATAAAGGCATTGTGATAAAAAAGTTGTGGAATCGTGTCCAGATAATCTCTATAATTTTGATTGAAAGCATCTTCCACTTCCACATCATGATTTTTCAGTTCCATGAACAGCAAAGGAATACCATTCACAAAACCTATAATATCAGCTCTACGACGATACAGAGAACCATACACTTTCAGTTCTCTGACACAAAGAAAATCATTATCAGCAGCCTCATTAAAGTTTATAACTCTTGCCCTGATGTATTCTGTTCCTCCGTTAGGCAATACTTGGGTCACAGGCACCCCGTCACGGATATACTGATACTTCTGCTCGTTAATCTGCATAAGTGTCTGGCTGCTCATGTGCTCTGTCATCCGTTCTACCGCCTCAGCCATCTGCTTGTCATTAATCCACGGATTCAATTTTTTCAAGGCCATGCGGAAGCGTTGTACCAAGAATACTTCATGATAACTTTTCCGTCCCAAAGTGCCATTTTCTCCCAGCACTTCTTTATCATAAGCGTACACAGGAGTCCATCCCAGCTCTTTATCCAGGAACTCAGCTGTACTTTTTTGTATGAGTTTATCTTCGCCGTAGTCTGTTGACATAGTCTAATTCAAATTAGTTTTAACCTAAAGTACGGAGTTTTTTCTGAATAAACCAAGTGACAATACCACAATAGGAATAATATTTTTCTTTTACTCCTTCTTCATCTTCCTCAAAATGCTTCTCACTGTATTTTTTCAAATAAAGTTCCAACGTCTTCTTATCCCAGCATTTTCCTTTTTTACAAGCACCATTAATTTGGATAATCACCTGAGTTAACATTGCCTTTCTGTTTACTTTAAGCAATTTTGTATTCAGATTTAGTATATCATTGATTTCCGTATTATATAATTCGTTGGTAGAAATTATAGTTCCGTCAGAATTGTATTTGATTGTATTTATAAACTGCTGGTCAAGTGGAGTAAATGAAATATCCTTTGCTCCCTTCAGTCTATCACAATGATCATCCGTCCCAATATGACCAGGACAACAAATTACCATATTCGTATATTCCAACTTTAAATCATCATGTAGTTCTCTACATTTCACATGTTCTACCCGATGATCTTCTTGTGTCAAAACATAATTTTTTCCATCCTTCTTATATAATTTGTCTTGCTGAGGAATTCTACGCATACAATAAGCACATATATACCCCTGTTCTTTCAAAAGTGATTGGACTAACTCTGGAATAGCCTGATAATCTACCCCCGGAGTATTTCTGTACTCGGTCCACTCTTTCGGTTCTTTATTTTTTGTAATCAGAATCATAGGCTTATTTATTCCATAAATGATATTAAGGCTTCCATTCTTGTTAATTCTGGGTCACCACCAGCAATATTTTGCTCTAATTCCTTTAATAATTTTCTTGCCGTTTGAATATCACCTTTATCTATTAATTCTAATATAGTTTTAATATCGGTATTGACTTTTAAGTCTCTGGATGGCTGCCCCATATATGTTTCGATAATTGTGGAAGCATCCATTCCATATATATTCAGTTCCTTATGCGAATATTTTCCGTCTGAATATTCCAGTTTATATACCACATTTATATCATTCCCTTTTTCATCTTTTCTTGGTTCAACTGATGACATCACCAAAGGAGCATGCGTACTTACAATAAACTGAATCTTGGGAAAAGTATCTTGCAAAGCCTTCAGTACACGAACTTGCAAAGCCGGATGCAGATGTTCATCAATCTCGTCAATGATTACAGTGCCATGTGTATGTTTGTAGCATTGGTCACCAAACATAGCTTTATTGAGTAATGCACAACGGAAAGCAATATCCATCACGATGTTCACCAAGCGACGATAACCGTCGGAAAGTAATGCGGATTCTGATTCGCGTCCGTCAACAAACTTGAAATATACCTTGCCTTCATTATGACGTATATCCATATCATTGATGATATTACACCCATTAGAACCTAATGCATCGATAATAGCGTTTCTTACGGAGTTAATTTCTTCATCTCCTCTTTGGGCCTCCTTCAGAACAAGTAAACGTTTTATCCAACACTCAAACAAACCTCTACAATCATAACATTCAAAATAACCAAATGATGGCTTATGATTGTATTTATTAAATTTATTCTTGTCGAACTTGCGTACAGAATGGATATCTTCCGTAGTAAAACAGGCATAGACAGGCAAAATATTTACTTGCAGAACACTTTTATCTTCTTGTAGTACATGAGAAAAATGATTACAAACAGTGGCATAATCTCTCAATGGCTTTAAACCTGTTGTAAGATTACGAGAATTCTTTTTAGACTTTTTTTCTATCTTCAGTTCTACATTTGGGTCTAAAGAATAATTGCTTCCAGACTGTGTTTGTATAATGGGATAATCTTGTTCATTGGGGTGAAATATTATTTCAATGGGTGATTCTGTAATACCTGTTTCACGGAAATCATTGTCATCCGCACTTCTCCATACTGTATTTTCATCACTATAACCAGAAAAAAATGCATTTACCGCCAAATTACAAGCATGTAATAACGATGTTTTACCAACAGAATTATCTCCTATCAGCAAATTTACACCTCTACGAAATTCTATACTTTTTTCTTCGTAGCATCGAAAATTTTTTATTGTAATATCATGCATAATCTTTTAATTTAAGGTTTTATACTTCTATTTCTCCACTCATTAGTTTGGGAAGCAGACGGTCGCGAGCTTCAGTAAGTTTATGGATTTGAGAAGATATATTGATAATTTGTTCTCTTAATGTTTCTCCAAAGGTATTATATTCTTGCATAATTTCGGCACATGGAACATTAACAAAAACTTGATCCAATTTATTCCGCTGAATATGCTTCATTGTTGACCCTGTTGTAAGATTTGAAAATTCTATTATTGCATTAGATATACTTTGCAATACAAACTCTCTTGAAATCCTTTCTTTTGGTATAACTTTAAATAAATGTTGATTTAACCATCCATTTTCACCAGCCCAAACAATAACCATTAATGTTGCAGACCACGAAAATAGTAAATCTCCAGTAGTCACCAAATATTTTTCAGGAACTCTTTCTCCATTATTTCTTGGAGTGTCAATAGAAATACCTTTACCCATTTCTTTAATCTTTATGATTGGTAAACCATTATCATGCCAATCAGAAGGTTTAAATGCAAATCCATTTATAAAACTTCCTAATTCAGCAATACTTTTCTTCTCCCATCCTTCCGGTACACCATCCACAAACTTCGTATTTTCATATCCCGGGAAACGTAAATCCACAAACCAGTCTTTATAGAGACGCTGCGCTGATTCTTCTAATAGCTTAATTTGTTTTTGATAGTTTTCTATCAAGGAATCGTAACGGGAAAGAATATTTGCAATGTTTCGTTGAACGTTCTTTTCAGGAACTTCCACCTCCATATCCAACAAATCACTATTTGCCAAACTAGCACGAGTTGTCATCGAAGAAAACGCTAAAAACTTATTTCTAAATTTCTTTGACCTCAGATAATAGCCAATATATTCAGGTAATACATCATCATTTTTAGGACGTAACCGTTTGGTGAAACCATTGAATGTAGCATTAGGGTAATCCTTTAAAGCGACAGAACTCATCCCTAACTCATCCATAGTTTCACTTGTACGTGTAATAAAAATATCACCTCTTTGAATAGAAAAAGACTCTCTATCTTTATCTGTAGATTGCACTAACGCTTCTAGTTTATCAGGTAAAAACCAATTATTAAACACATTCGAAAAGGTCAAAAAAGGATAGCCACTCCCAAAAAATTCTTTACTTTTTGACAGCCCATTATGTACTGTATATAAATCTCCCAATTTCACTTTCTTCCATTCACTCATACCTTTTCCTCCTTTCCATTTTCCAAACTCATCACTCCCCAATATCCAGTTTTATTACTACCCACACGCACAATCATCCCTGCTTTTCTCAACTCACCTAAACGGCGTTTGACTGTTGCTTCCGATACACCCAATAATGCTCCATATTCAGCATAATTCAGTTTGTTATTCTCCTGAATAGCCTGATACAAACGTTCCGTTATTGGGTCAGACGAGATCTCTTTTATCGGGTCAAGAGATTCATTTATCAGGTCAGACGTAGGTTTTATCAGGTCAACATCCTGTGATTTTTTGTACGCTTCTATCTCTTTACGGATATTCCGGATATGTTCGTCAAACATAAACTCATAGAAAGGAAGTAGCGTTTCCTGCTCGCGTGAATCAATGAGTGACTGAATATATTCCGCCTTATCTTCTTTCACTACTTTTGAAGGAACCAGACCAAATTCATATTGCAAATGATTCATAATCAGTCTCGACATGCGTCCGTTACCATCTACCCACGGGTGAATGGTGACAAGCTGAAAATGCGCATCAAAACTGGTTTTATACTGTGCTATGACATCGTTCGTACTCAAAAGCTCTGCTCTTTGCTGATTCAGATACCGACACAGCTCTTCTAATTTGTCAGGCACTTTGCGAAAATTCATATAGGAACTTCCACCTACACCTGCTGTGACACCGAGCAAACGAAGATCTCCTTTAGAAGAGTCAAAACTGCCACTTGCTGTATTGTATTCACCACCCGTGTTTTTCATGACCAAAGCTGAAAGTCCTTTCAGCATTTCAACAGAAAAATCCGTATGCGCTTTGGCTTGTTTCATGGACTGTTCGTATGCCGCCTTCAAGTCTAGGTTCATCATCTGTTCCTGAATGCTGCGGCCTTTTGCCGTAATGCCTTCATCAAAAAGCAACTGATTCTCTATCTCCGTAACCGTGCTACCTTCAATGGCTGTAGAATGGGTAATAAGAGAGTAGAGATAGAATTTGTTATAATCTATCTGCTCGGCAATCCCTAATGCTTTGTATTCATCCAATAGGGAAAGCAAAGTTTTTGTCTTGTCATCTAGGCTCATTTCAGTGTCTCCCAATCCTTTAGAATCGCATCCATCAATGTATTGGCCTCCTTGTTCAATTTTGCCAATTCTGCATGTATCTCATTCATACGTTCGTGAAAATCCACTCCATCGTCTTCCACTTCTGCCACGCCTACGTATACACCGGGAGTAAGCGAAAAATTTTTCTCCTCTATTTCATCAAGCGTAGCAATTTTGCAAAGTCCGGCTATATCGTGATATTCACCCTTGCCAAATTTTTCCGTCAGCCAGTTATATTCACTGATTACTGTCAGAATATCTTCAAGCACTTTACAAAATTCGTCACCAGCCAGACGCATAGGTTTCACTTCACGCTTTTTCAACTTTCCTTCTGCGAGCTTCACACAAGCCTTGGCCTCCTCTATCTGCTGATTGAGCTTTTTGCTCAGGTCATCGTAGTCTTTCCACGCATCTTCGATCCATGCAAGTGAATTCTTAAATTGGGTTTCCGTTTCTGCATCCAATAACTCCGCAAACGGCTGGGCTTGCTCCACACTCTCACTTACAGCTTTCTGTATGGCACTATCATACTTTTCTATCAATGCCTGGTATTTGTCGGTTTCCCCACGATAAAGATGTACAATGGCTTGAAGATTGCACAACTGCCATTCGGTCCATTCGTTGAGTGTACGGTCTACTACCGTATAATATTTACGGGCATCAATAAACAATACCTTATCCTGATTTTCCTCTCGTTTGGCTTTGTCAAAGAACCATAGCGAGCAAGGCAAAGAAAGCGTATAGAAGAAATTGTTTCCTACACTGACCATGACATCCACATGGCCGGTTTTTACCAGTTTTTCTCTGATGTCACGGTCTTTATTCGAGCTGTCGGTTGCTGAACTGGCCATTACAAAACCCGCACGTCCATGGTCATTGAGATAGGCATAGAAATAGTTAATCCAAAGGTAATTAGCGTTGCCCACTTCTTTACTTTTGGCGTTTACACCAGGCAAGCCAAATGGAAGTCGCCCAGCACTTGCAGCCGATTCAGCTTTTACTTTATCAACATTGAAAGGAGGATTGGCAATCACATAATCGCACTTTCCTGCCAGATTGAACGCATCGTGATAAAACGAATTGGCCTCATCTCCGGAAACAATGCGTCCATTGAGTCCATGCACTGCCATATTCATCAAACAAAGTTGGGCATTATATTCCACTTTTTCCTGCCCATAAAATGTCATTTGCGTATTGGCATTCATTCCAGCCGCATTTACAAAATCACCGGTCTGTACAAACATACCTCCCGAACCACAAGCCGGATCGAGCATCACACCCTGTTCCGGTTCCAGCACGTTTACCAGCATTTTCACCAAAGACTTTGGCGTAAAGAAAACGCCATCATCACTAGCTACAGCCTTAGCAAACTTGGAAAGGAAATATTCGTAAATGCGCCCAATAATATCGCCCCCCACTTCATCAATGGTCTTATTATTGAAGATTCGCAGCAACTCGCGCAACAAGTCATCAGAAAACATAGTGTAAGACTTTGGCAGGACCCCCGTCAATTGTTCACTTTGTTCCTCCAACAACTGCATAGCATTATTGACCACTTCTCCTAAAGAATTGAGAGGTTGTCCTGCTTTATTCTTCAAACCAGCAGATGCAATATCCTCGGGCAGATTAACAAGAAAATCAAACTGTGCTTCACGTGGAAGATAAAGCGCACTTTTAGATGTAAAATCGCTTTGTTCCACAGGCATCACCCGCCCTCCTCGCGAGGGACGATCTTTCAGTATTTCAGCTTCCACCAGTTTATAACGGCTATAAGCATAACGCAAAAACAGCAATGCTAACACTGGCATACAATATTGACTGCTTGTCAGTTTGCTACCTTGCCGTAATAAATCAGCAGATTCCCACAGTTCTCCTTCCAGCTTTCTTATATTAATCATATTTTAGGTTGTCTAATTATTCCAATACAAAGATAAGGATTATTTTTATTTCTCCTCTCTCACATACACCGGCTGAAACTTCGTCCCCGCATTCTTCAACACCCCTTTCTGCACCAGCTCCCGAATCACCCGCGTAGCCTTCGACTGGTTGAAACCCGTGAGCCGTTCAAAGTCGCGGCGTTGCAGGAAAGAATGGGTCTTGAAGAACTCCGTCAGCTTTTGCTGCACTTCTTCCTCGTCCAACTTGGCAGAGTGATGTGCCTCGTCCACTTCCCGCTCCAGATACACACTCCGGAAACGGTCAATTAAATCTTTGTCGGGCGTGAACTTGATGCTTCTCACCTCCACATCATCATCCTTAACATACTTCGGGTTAATGTCAGGCGCACATTTCAGGCTCAGACTGAAATACCCGATGCCATCCAGGTGCACAGCATACCCATTGCTCAGGTACTCGTAAAGTTCATCGTTCAGGGCCGTGATGACGGCAGCCACATCCGCCGGGGCCACGGTACATTTCCTGTGTATCGCCTCCCGGATTTCGCGGGTAGTCACCACATCCTTTGTAATCACTTTTGCATGCAACTTCGGGGCAGCAATTCCGTCCTTTACCGGATTCTCAAACAAGTCAAATTTAATAGCCATAACCGTATCTGTTTTATTGTTTCACTCTTCCTTTCCAAACTCTTCCACAAAAATACCTCGACACGTAGCTGCCGAGACCTCAGCACGAACGTGACGAGACATCCGCACGAACGTGTCAAGACCTCGTCACGTTCGTGTCGAGGTAAATTTACAAAAATTTTCAGAGAAAACGCATCAATCTCCGATATTAAGGAAGTTAATTGTTTCCAGAATAAGTTTCTCCATGAAATTCTCATCCCATCCT
>NZ_JAOQJI010000077.1:0-10478 GCF_025567125.1 Phocaeicola fibrisolvens
TGCGAGACTTAATCGTTGCTTTCGAGGCGCATAGGGCCAAGCAATATCATCTTGGTTTAGGTCGTGAACCGATAGCCAAGACAACTCTTGCGACAGCGAACCAGAACCGTGATTACAGAATCTTCGAAGATTTTGCATTCTATATGATGAAGGAAGCCTGCGAGAAGCGGACGACCAACATCCTTGACATTTCCGGAAAGAAATATGCGTTTGATTCAACAACGATTCCGTTGTGTCTTGCAACATTCCCATGGGCAAAGTTCCGAAGCAAGAAAGGAGGGGTGAAAGCTCATGTCTTATACGACATTGAAGCACAAGTTCCTGCCTTCTATACTGTAACCACTGCATCAAAGCACGATTCCACAGCAATGTCTTCAATCCATTATGAACCAAATGCTTATTATATATTCGACAGGGCTTATGACTCCTTTAAAGAACTCTATAGGATACATCTTACAGACTCTTTCTTTGTTGTCAGAGCCAAGACGAACTTAAAGTATAAGACAGTCAAATGGAAGCGAAGAATGCCAAAGAACATAATGACAGATGCGGAAGTGAAACTGACCGGATATCTCTCCGAGAAAAAATATCCTGACTCATTCAGACTCGTCCGATATTACGACGAAGAGGATGACCGTGAGTTCACTTTCTTGACGAATGCAAAACAACTTTCTGCACTGGATGTCGCCAATCTTTATAAGAAAAGATGGTTAATCGAGCTGTTCTTCAAATGGCTCAAGCAGCATCTCAAGATAAAGAAATTCTGGGGCACAACAGAGAACGCTGTTCGCATACAAATCAGTGTGGCTATTATCACGTACTGTCTTGTGGCTATTGTCCAACATGATATGAAGTTGAAACGTTCAACCTATGAAGTTTTGCAAATTCTCAGTATATCATTGACTGACAAAACCCACTTGCGTGACCTGTTCGACAAGACTAATTTCAATGATGTCAAAGATCTAAATGATCCCCTGATTCCGGGGCTTTTTGATTAATTGTTTAACTCGTCCCATTTTAACGGGACACTAATGCTATATGGTCTACCTGACCAATTCAGACAGGTATTTCGCCAATTTTTACAGGTCAACCGCTTGTAAAAGAATTATCTTTGTGCCACAACAAATTAATCTAATATCTATTATATGAGTACATCAGAAACCTTACGCGACAAAATGAGCAACTATCGATGGGTGATTTGTTTCATGCTCTTTTTCGCCACTACGGTCAACTACTTGGACCGACAAGTGCTTTCCCTGACGTGGAAAGACTTTATCGCACCAGAGTTTCACTGGACAGACACACACTACGGAACCATTACCGCCATTTTTTCCATGGTCTATGCCATCGCCAACCTTTTTGCCGGACGATTTGTTGACTGGCTGGGCAGCAAGAAAGGATACTTGTGGGCCATCGCCATCTGGTCGGTCGGTGCCTGCCTGCACGCGTTCTGCGGATGGGCTACCGAAATGAGTCTAGGGCTCGGGAACGTGGGAGAAATGATTTCCGCTTCCGGAACCATCACCTCTACCATCGCCATTACCAGCGTCTACTATTTCATCGCCGCACGTATCGTGCTGGCCGTCGGCGAATCGGGAAACTTCCCTGCTGCCATCAAAGTGACGGCTGAATATTTCCCCAAAAAGGACCGTGCGTTCTCCACTTCCATCTTCAATGCAGGAGCTACCATCGGCGCACTTATTGCCCCAGCCAGCATTCCTACCCTGGCCAGCTACTTCAAAAGCCTCGGTGTAGGCAACGGATGGGAGATGGCCTTCATCATCATCGGTGCTTTGGGATTCGTCTGGATGGGACTCTGGCTATTCGTATACAAAAAACCACAGGAGAATCCTCATGTCAATGCAGCCGAACTGGCCTATATCCAGCAAGACAAAGAAAATGAGGAAACGTCCGGCCATACGGAAGAAGAACCGAAACTGTCTCTCTGGCAATGCTTCAGATACCGCCAGACCTGGGCTGTGGCACTGGGCAAATTTCTGACCGACGGCGTATGGTGGTTCTTCCTCTTCTGGACGCCGGCTTATATTTCCGACGTGTATGGATTCTCCTCCGACAGTTCTACCGCCCAGCTGCTGATTTTCGTGCTTTATGCCATCACCATGCTCTCCATCTACGGAGGAAAGCTGCCGACCATCATTATCAACAAAACCGGAAAAGACCCGTATGCGGCCCGCATGAAGGCCATGCTGATTTTTGCCGTTTTCCCCCTGTTCGCCTTGTTTGCACAACCGCTGGGAAATATCTCTTATTGGTTTCCCATCATCATCATCGGCATTGCCGGCGCCGCCCACCAGTCCTGGTCGGCCAACATCTACTCTGTGGGCAGTGACATGTTCCCTAAGAGTGCCGTGGCTACCATCATCGGTATTGGAGGTATGGCAGGAGGTGTAGGCGCTTTCCTCATCAACATGTGCTCAGGCATCCTGTTCGATTATGCAGAGGCTACCAAGATGGCTTTTCTGGGATTTGAAGGCAAGGAAGCCGGCTACTTCATCATTTTCTGCATCTGCGCCGTGGCTTATCTGGTGGCATGGTGCGTCATGAAAGCGCTGGTTCCCAAATACAAACTGATTACAGTCTGACAAAAACTGAACGCATACAAAAAAGTCACGGCACGCTTCGTTTCGTACCGTGACTTTTTTCTTTCTTTGTTTCTTTTTTATTTTTTCAGTTCCGGATAACTGATACGGGTGTGATACATGGTTTTCAGTTTCTCCTTGAACACCGCCTTCACCGTCGCAATGTCCTTAAAGGTAATCGGACACTCCTTGAAATACCCCTCCTGTACCTGACAGTCGATAATCTTCTCGACCAAGGCCGAAATGCTTTCTTCGGTATATTCCGGCAAACTTCTGGATGCGGCTTCTACAGAATCGGCCATCATCAGAATGGCTTGCTCCTTGGTAAACGGATTCGGTCCCGGATAACGGAAGGCTTCCTTATCGACTTCTTCACCGGGATGTTCGTTCTGATAGGATATATAGAAATACTTGGTCAGTCCTTTCCCGTGGTGCGTACAGATAAAGTCTTTTATCACTTGCGGCAAATCATGCTTGTCGGCCAGTTTCATTCCGTCGGTCACGTGACTGATGACAATCTGTGCACTCTGTTTGTAACTTAATTGGTCGTGGGGATTGACTCCCGACTGGTTTTCCGTAAAGAAAGCCGGATTCAGCATCTTCCCGATGTCATGGTACATGGCTCCCGTACGTACAAGCTGACTGTTGGCACCAATACGGTTGGCGGCTGCTGCCGTCAGGTTGGCCAGTTGAAGCGAATGTTGGAATGTACCCGGAGCCACTTCCGACATTTCACGCATCAGCTTGTTGTTGATGTTCGACAACTCTACCAATGTTACATTCGAAGTGAAGCCAAACGTTTTTTCCAAAATGAACAACAATGGATAGGTGAAAAGCAACAGGATGCCGTTCAGAATGAAATTCATGTACATGTGGGTACTCAACTGAGCTACGTCGCTTACATGCACCAAGTCGAGTGCCAGATACATCAAGGCATAAGCACAAGCTACTATCACGGCACTACGAAACAACTGGGAACGCTGGGACAGTTCCCGGAGACTATAAATACCGGCCATACCGGCAGCCATCTGCAACAAAATAAACTCATGGGGCGTACGCAGACAAATGGAACAGAGCAAAATGGTAATGACATGAGCCATGAATGCGGTGCGGGAATCCAAAAAGATACGGACAATCAACGGAATCATGGCAAACGGCACCACATATACACTCATGAAAGAATGTGCCACCATGACCGAGGAAATAACTGGAAACGCCACGATGATGATAAACAGCAAAGCCAGCGTACGGTGCTTCTTGTAATAATCACTCCGGAACAACTCCAGGTAAATCATGAAACAGCCTATCAGCAGAGACACGAAAAGCAACTGCCCAAGCAAAGTGAGACGCTTTTCTGCAACCGTCTCGCTTCGTTTGTTCCATTCTTTCTCCAGCGACCGCAAAATATTATATGTATGACTGTCTATAATTTCGCCTCGGTCGATAATTTTCTGACCATTCATGACAAAACCGTTGGCCCACGACAATTCTGACAGCAAGTCCTGCTTGGCCGCTTCCGATTTCGATGCATCATATATCAGGTTTGGGGCAATGTATTCATTCAAATTGCACCGTTGCAGCAAGTTCTTCCGATAATGCAAGGTGTCCGCATAAATCAAAGCTTCATAAGCCGACTTGAAACTATACAGACTGTTGACTGCTACTTGATTGGACGTATTCTTATCGACCAGCTGAATGAAGCGTGTGCTGTCTTTTCGCAGTTTTTCCCAGTCATTGGGGGCAAAGACTCCCTTTTCATAAATCAACTGCAGAATCCGCTCGATGTGATGAGGGTAAGCCTGCACAGGAATAATACGGTAAAGGCTGTCGGAATAAGCTTTCTTGAACTGCTGTATCATCCGTTCGCCCACGGTCTTGTCCAACTGATAATACGGGCTGTACAAACGCATGATGCTGTCTTGCTCCTGCTGCACCTCGGCATCCTCCTTGTAGATAGGGAAGTCGAACGAAGCCTGCAAGAGGCCGTACTTCCAAGGTTTGTTGATGTCAAATTGATAGTTAAACCGCCCCTCACGTGGCAAGAAATACACTATTACACCTACTGTTACAATGAATATGCCCAGTTTATATAACAGTCCTTTATAAGAAAACTGTCGTTCAGTCTGTAAACTTTTCATGTTAAAAAGAGATTTTGCGTGCAAAATAAGAAAAAAACGGGAAAATTAGATTAATTTTGCGGCGTATTTTTAGATAAAAACCACAATGTCAGAAAGAAAAGTAAGAGTCCGTTTTGCACCGAGTCCCACAGGTGCGTTGCATATCGGCGGCGTACGTACCGCTTTGTACAATTATCTGTTTGCCCGCCAGCATGGGGGAGAACTGGTTTTCCGTATTGAAGATACCGACTCACACCGTTTCGTTCCGGGTGCTGAGGAATACATTATCGAATCGTTCAAATGGCTGGGCATCAAGTTCGACGAAGGTGTCAGCTTCGGAGGCAACTATGGCCCGTACCGCCAGTCGGAACGCCGTGACATCTACAAGAAGTATGTACAGGTGCTTCTGGACAACGGAAAGGCTTACATCGCTTTCGATACGCCCGAAGAACTGGAAGCCAAACGCAAAGAAATTCCAAACTTCCAGTACGATGCTTCTACGCGTATGTCTATGCGCAACTCACTGACCCTTCCGAAAGAAGAGGTGGACAAGCTGATTGCAGAAGGCAAACAGTATGTGGTCCGCTTCAAGATTGAACCGAACGAAGACGTGCATGTACACGATATCATCCGCGGAGAAGTGGTCATCAACTCTTCTATCCTCGACGACAAAGTATTATATAAATCAGCTGACGAACTGCCGACTTACCATCTGGCCAACATCGTAGACGACCACCTGATGGAAATCTCACACGTAATTCGTGGAGAGGAATGGTTGCCTTCGGCTCCGTTGCACGTACTGCTGTATCGTGCGTTTGGCTGGGAAGACACCATGCCGGAATTTGCCCATCTGCCGCTGCTGCTGAAACCGGATGGAAACGGCAAGCTGAGCAAGCGTGACGGCGACCGTTTGGGATTCCCGGTATTTCCATTGGAATGGCACGACCCCAAAACGGGAGAGGTTTCTTCCGGATACCGTGAATCGGGTTATCTGCCGGAAGCAGTCATCAACTTCCTGGCCCTGCTGGGATGGAACCCGGGCAACGACCAGGAAATCATGTCGATGGACGAACTGATTAAATTGTTCGACCTGCACCGTTGCAGCAAGGCGGGTGCCAAGTTCGATTATGAAAAGGGAAAATGGTTCAACCATGAATATATCCTGATGAAGAGCGACGAAGAAATCGCCCAACTGTTCATGCCGATTCTGAAAGAACACGGCATCGACGCCCCGATGGATAAGGTAGTTACCGTAGTCGGACTGATGAAAGGCCGTGTAAGCTTCATCAAGGAATTGTGGGACACTTGCAAGTTCTTCTTCGTAGCTCCGACAGAATACGATGAAAAAACGGTGAAGAAACGCTGGAAAGAAGATTCAGCCGCACGCATGACCGAACTGGCCGACTTGTTGGAATCACTGGACGATTTCTCACTGGCTCATCAGGAAGAAGTGGTCATGAAATGGATTGAGGACAAAGGTTATCACTTGGGTAACATCATGAATGCCTTCCGCCTGACACTGGTAGGAGAAGGAAAAGGTCCCCACATGTTTGAAATCTCAGCTGTACTGGGCAAAGAAGAAACAGTAGCACGTATGCGTCGTGCGGTAGAGGTACTCAAATAAACAAAGACATGATTTATAATTTTATCATCGCCCTTTATACAAGTGCAGTCAGATTGGCTGCACTTTTTAATAAGAAGGTGGCCCTGATGGTCAAAGGGGAAAAGGAAGCGTTCGGCATACTGGAAAAACAGATTGTGCGTGGAGAAAAATACCTCTGGTTTCACGCGGCTTCTTTAGGGGAGTTTGAACAAGGCCGTCCGCTGATTGAGGAAATCCGAAAGAAATATCCGCAATACAAGATTCTCCAGACCTTCTTCTCGCCTTCCGGATACGAAGTACGGAAGAACTACAAAGGAGCGGACATTGTCTGCTACCTTCCGCTGGACACCCCGGGCAACGTAAAGCGTTTCCTGGATCTGGCCCAGCCTTACATGGCCTTCTTCATCAAGTATGAGTTTTGGCAGAACTACCTGACAGAACTGAAACGACGGAATATTCCGGTCTACAGTGTGTCTTCCATCTTCCGGAAAGAACAGGTTTTCTTCCGCTGGTATGGGAAAAGCTACCGCAAGGTGCTGAACACGTTTACACACCTCTTCGTACAGGATGAAGCATCCGTGAAACTGCTGCAGTCCATCGGCATCACGAATACAACGATTGTCGGTGATACCCGTTTTGACCGGGTACTGGAAATCTGCCGTCAAGCCAAAGAGCTTCCTTTGGTAGAACTGTTCAAAGGAGATCATACTGCCTTTGTAGCCGGCAGTTCCTGGGGACCGGATGAGGATATTTTCATCCCGTATTTCAACGCACATCCGGAGGTGAAGCTCATCATTGCTCCCCACGTGATTGAGGAAAGCCATTTGAAAGAGATTATCGGCAAGCTGGACCGTACGGTCGTACGCTACACGCAGGCCACAGAGGAAAAAGTGAAAGAGGCCGACTGCCTGCTGATTGACTGTTTCGGTCTGTTATCTTCCATCTACCGCTACGGAGAAATTGCCTACATCGGAGGAGGATTCGGTGTAGGCATCCACAACGTACTGGAGGCTGCGGTGTACGGCATGCCAGTCATCTTCGGCCCGAACAACAAGCGGTTCCGTGAAGCACAGGGTTTGTTGCAATGCAAAGGAGGCTTTGAAATACAGGGAGCGGAAGACTTCAAGAAAATCATGGACGAGTTCCTGACCAATTACGGAGCCTTGGACAAAGCAGGCAAGAAAGCCGGAAACTATGTACGCGACAATGCCGGTGCCTTGGAAAAAATTATGCATACAGTGACGCTATAATCCGTGCGCATAAAATAAAGAGGAGCCGTAGAAAGGAAAGACACGGTTCAGAATTTTTTAATAATAAAAACAGGATTCAGTTATAAGAGAACTTACAACTGAATCCTGTTTTTATTTACATAAGCATAAACTGGTTCCACTTGAAAAATCCGATAGAATTATTAAACGGTCCGAGTGTCCATCACAAACCATCGCTATCGCTGTCTGACATGGCCGCAAACTGTGGCTACCACGTCCCTCTCGTCGGTGAGGCAGATAAAATGACATTAAGTTTATCCATGCGAGGAACCAGACTTACTCCGAAGCCTTTCTCCGTTCTTCTTGATAAGTTGCATACATTTCTGCCAAGGTTTCCATCGGAATATGCAGCAAATACATCTCCTTGAACACATCGGGCAATACTTGCTGGAGGAAGGTCTCTTTCCGAAGTGCCACAATCTTCTGTGCAGCCCCGGTAGACACGAAATAGCCCAATCCCCGTTTGTTGTAAATAATGCCCTGATTTTGCAGGTAATCGTACGTACGGACTACTGTATTGGCATTGACCTCCACCACGCCCGCATATTCACGGACCGACAGAATGCGTCCTTCTTCCTCGTACACATTCTGAAGAATCTCATCCATAATGCGGTCGGCTATCTGCAAATAAATCGGTTTATTCTCTTTAAAAGTCATAGACGCCACAGTTTTCGTTTAATTACTTGTGAACGGGTAAACAGTCGGTACGACAGCCACCAGTTGAAAAGAGTCAATAAAAAGAAGAAAGTAGTAATTATTGCCAACACCCCATCTACAAATTGAGGGGTATCCTGAAAGTGCTCCTGTATCCACTCTGAAAGACGAATCAAAGATCCTCCTTCTGCCAGACTGGCAAACAAAATTCCTCCAAGAATCGTCACGGCCAGACAGGTCCCAATGGTTTTCAGGAAAGGATGTTTATACCAGAAACTTCCTCCCAAGATGAAGATCGAATGGTTCCACAAGGAGAATATCCATACGAGGAGCTGCATCAACCACCAAGAATATACGGGTTCGCCTGTTGCGTCTACCGAAGCATGTGTAGCCCATTTCATGGAAAATACTTCCACCAACATAGGCTGGCTATACACAGCCGGTAAATCAAACAAAGGCAGCAACAGGTAATGAGTAAGTTCCAAGGCCAGTAAGGCTACCAGCACCATCAACAACGTACCTATGGTCACAAATACAGCCCGTGAAAAGAATTTTTCCAGCTTCGTAGCTGGAAGCAACAAATAAGAGATGCGTTTCTCCTTACTGTCCATGCATTTCATAATTCGGGAAGCATAAAAAAGCATCGCAAAACTTACTACCATGCCAATTACTCCTAACATATTGCCACAAAAGCGATGAAAGGAATAAATCTCTGGAAAGCCTTCCTCTGCCGACTGTAAAAGGCCCAACATCGGGAAAAAGAAGGCCGCAAAGATACCCAGCAAGCCATAAAGGTTACTTTTCCAGTTCTCTATCAAATCGCGTTGCATCACATTCCTCACGCGTACCATACTAAAAGTTGTATCCATCATGTCGTGTCGTTTATTTATCATTAAATATCGCTTGTATTTTCCCACGTTCCGTCAACAGGGCGTTGAACAGCAATTCCAGATTCAACGGACTTTCTTCTCCCGAAAGGTTAGGCCATATCACGCTGTTTCCATGTACGGATGGCTGTACAAAAAGCGCATCGTCTGTCGGATCATTCATCCCTTGTTCGGCAAATAAGAGCTTGTCCGTAATGTCTACCACCGAACGGTTCAGCAGCACCTTATTCCCATCGATTACCACTACCTGGTCCAATAAACGGTCGATATCCCTTACCTGATGCGTAGAAACCACCACCGATTTCTCTTCCGTCATACCCGAAGCGATAACTTTACGGAACTGACTTTTGGAAGGAATATCCAGTCCGTTGGTCGGTTCATCCATCAAAAGTAAGGAAGTATTGGTGGCCAAGGCAAAACACATGTAAGCCTTTTTCTTCTGTCCCATGGACAACTCTCCCAAGTGAATGTCCTCATTCAGCTCAAAATCATTCAGACAGGTCCGCAACAGTTCCCGACTGAAACGAGGATAAAACGGAGCGTTTACTTTCACAAACTGTTTCAGACTCAAGTTAGGCAAGGTAAATTCTTCCGGTACCAGATACAGGTCAGATAAAGTCACCGGTAAACGCTTTTGTACATCTACCCCCTTCATCCAGACACTGCCACTTTGCAGACGTAACAAACCGCTCATCAAATAGAGTAAAGTCGATTTGCCTGTTCCATTCTTTCCCAAAAGGCCTATCACCTTTCCCGCCTCCATTTCCAGGGAAAAATCCTGGAAGATGGAAGCTTTCTTTCCATAACTGAAGGTCAATCCTTCGATTTTTATCATAGACGTGTTCATGTTGTTGATTAATGATATTAGTGTAATAGTTTAATAGTACACCGCAAATGTAATGCTTTTTCTTAAATCCACAAGCATAAACAAAATTTTTAACAAGAAAAACGGATTAAATTCAGGTCTACGGCATTTTAAGGCGCTATCAGAAAGGAGAAGAGGAAAAGACAAAGAGGAATTATCACAGAATCGAAACAGCGTAAGAGAGAAAGAAAAGAACTATAAAGCGATATATTCTACCGACAACGCAGCTAAAGGAAAAAGAATACGATGGGGCTTCCTGTTAGGCAGCAGGGATGCACATTCCAAGAACCGCTGGAGTTTCCTTCCGCCACGGGGAAGGCCGCATTTCCGAAGTGTACCGCATAGAAAGAAGAAAGCGGAAGGAACACCGTGGCGAAATGGTCTTTCCTGAGCCGGAGGCCGTGTCCTTCCTGTTCCGGCCGGCTAAAACTTATGCTTGACCAACAAATGCCGCAAGTTTACACGCCGCATCTGCGCGGACCCG
>NZ_JAOQJI010000078.1:0-8915 GCF_025567125.1 Phocaeicola fibrisolvens
TAAAGATACAAAAAAGCCAGCTAATTCGCAACACTTTGTGTATGAATTAGTTGGCTAATTTTATATTATTTACTGAATGTCCCTATGTAAGTCCTGTTTCCATTGTTCTTTTTTATTTTGAAGTTATAAATTCATTTTTCTCATTGGGTTGAAAATCGGTTCCGGCAGGGCGCTGGAAGATGTGCAACCCGAATTCCGGTACCATGGCAATCAGGTGGTCGAAGAGTTCACCTTGCAAGGTTTCGTAGGGAATCCAGTCGGGCGTGTTCGAGAAGCAATACACTTCCACAGGGATGCCTTCGGTGGTAGGTTGCAGCTGGCGGACCATCTGCATCAGGTTATGGTTCACGTCGGGATGGCTGCAGATGTACTTCAGGGCATATTCCCGGAACACGTACAGGTTGACCGGTGGTTCGCTGCCTTCTGTGGGGGCACTTATCCATCCTTTTTCCGTGAAGCGGGCTACTTCTTCCGGGGTACAGAAATGTACGGTGGTCATATCAATGAACAGTGAACGCTTGATGCGTCGTCCGCCACTTTCGCGCATGCCCCGCCAGTTCTGGAAGGAGTCGCTGACCAGGGCGTAGGGAGGGATGGTCGTGATGGTCTTGTCGAAGTTCTGCACCTTGACCGTAGTCAGCGAGACTTCCACCACGTATCCGTCGGCCCCGTATTTGGTCATGGTAATCCAGTCGCCCGGACGCAGCATGTCGTTGGCCGAAAGCTGTACGCCGGCCACCAGCCCTAGAATGCTGTCCTTGAATATCAACATCAGAATGGCGGCCGAGGCTCCGAGTCCGGTCAGGATGGCCGTCGCATTCTGGTCAATCAGAATGCTGATAATCAGTATGATTCCGATTCCGATGGCTATCAGGTTAATCATTTGGTAAATACCTTTGAGCGGACGGTTTTTCAACGCCTCGTGCTCGCTGGAAATCTCATACAGCGAGTCCAGAAAACATTTAATCAGCATGAGAGCGGTGATGATGAGGCAAATCAGACTGATTTTGAGTAGAATCTGAAGAAGATAGGCCGAGGAGTCGTTGAAGGCGAAAGGGAGTAGAACGTACCAGATGATCGGAGGAATCATCCGGCAGAACGAGGTCATCATCTTGTCGTTAAACAGATAGTCGTCCCAGGTAGCCTTGGTGCGGGCCGTGATTTTCCGTACTGCCGGCATAATCAAATGGCGGAATACCAGGGTCATGAGATAGGATATTAATAAAATAGCTAAAATAAGCACTACTTGGGTGCTCCAGCTGAGGTCGTTCTTTTCAATGCCGGTCTGCTGGAGAAGTTGTGCGATTTCTTGATTCAGTGTATTCATTTTGTAAAGTATTTTTCTTTTGGAGACTCAAAGATAAACAAGTTCTCAGAGTTTGCAAAATAGAAATATCCTCTTGTAGAAACATTTATTTTCTTCATATCTTTTTGCGGAACAAATGGTTTCACTAAATTTGCCGACAAGAAATTACTAATACCAAAATAAAGAATCTAATGAGTTTGAAAATTGTAGTATTGGCAAAACAAGTTCCCGATACACGTTGTGTGGGAAAAGATGCCATGAATGCCGACGGTACGATTAATCGTGCGGCACTTCCGGCGATTTTTAATCCGGAAGATTTGAATGCCTTGGAACAGGCACTCAGACTGAAAGACACACATCCCGGTTCTACTGTGACAATTCTGACAATGGGACCAGGCCGTGCCGCTGAAATTATTCGTGAAGGATTATACAGAGGAGCCGACAACGGTTATCTGCTGACAGACCGTGCCTTTGCCGGTGCCGATACGCTGGCCACTTCGTATGCGCTGGCCACTGCCATCCGTAAGATTGGTGCATACGACATCATCGTAGGTGGACGTCAGGCTATCGATGGAGATACTGCACAGGTAGGTCCGCAGGTGGCTGAAAAACTGGGATTGCCGCAAGTAACTTACGTAGAAGAAATTGAAGAAGTGAAAGACGGACGCATCCGCGTGAAACGTCATATCGACGGCGGTGTAGAAACGGTAGAAGCTCCGCTGCCGATTGTATTGACGGTGAACGGTAGTGCCGCTCCTTGCCGTCCGCGCAATGCGAAACTGGTGCAGAAATACAAACGTGCACTGGGTGGTCAGGAAAAAGCGGCCATTACTAAAGACGGGGCTGAACTGCCTTATGCTTCTTTGTATGAAAGCCGTCCTTATCTGAACATCACGGAATGGAGCGTAGCCGATGTAAACGGTGACACGAAACAATGCGGTCTGTCGGGTTCTCCGACCAAGGTGAAGAAGATTGAAAACATCATCTTCCAGGCAAAGGAAAGCAAGACACTTACCGGCAGCGATGCAGACGTAGAGAATTTGATTGTTGAACTGTTGGCTAACCATACTATCGGATAAAGACTATGAATAACGTATTTGTATATTGTGAGATGGAAGGTGCCCATGTGGCCGATGTCAGTCTCGAACTTTTAACCAAAGGTCGTAAGTTGGCCAACCAGCTGGGATGCCAGTTGGAAACCATTTGTGCCGGCAGTGGCCTTGCAGATGTAGAAAAACAAGTTTTGCCATACGGAGTAGACCGCGTACATGTGTTCGACGCTCCGGGCTTGTTCCCTTATACTTCACTTCCTCATACTTCTATTCTTGTCAACTTGTTCAAGGAAGAAAAACCGCAGATTTGCCTGATGGGTGCGACGGTGATTGGTCGTGACCTGGGTCCACGTGTGTCTTCAGCCTTGACGAGTGGTCTGACAGCCGACTGTACGCAGCTGGAAATCGGTAACCATGAAGACAAGAAGAACGGTATCACTTACGAAAACCTGTTGTATCAGATTCGTCCGGCTTTCGGCGGTAACATTGTGGCTACCATTGTCAATCCGGAACATCGTCCGCAGATGGCTACCGTTCGTGAAGGGGTAATGAAAAAAGAAATTGTGGATGCCAACTATCAGGGTGAAGTGATTCGTCACGACGTAGCGAAGTATGTACCCGAAACAGATTATGTGGTGAAGGTTATCGACCGTCACGTGGAAAAAGCAAAACATAATCTGAAAGGAGCTCCTATCGTAGTAGCCGGTGGTTACGGTATGGGCAGCAAGGAAGGTTTCGACATGCTGTTCGAACTGGCTAAGGAACTTCATGCAGAAGTGGGTGCCAGCCGTGCGGCGGTAGATGCCGGTTTCTGTGAACACGACCGTCAGATTGGTCAGACAGGGGTAACGGTACATCCGAAGTTGTATATCGCTTGCGGTATTTCCGGACAGATTCAGCACATCGCCGGTATGCAGGATGCAGGTATCATCATCTCTGTGAACAGCGACCCGAATGCTCCGATTAATACTATTGCCGATTATGTCATCAACGGTACGGTGGAAGAAGTAATCCCGAAAATGATTAAGTATTACAAAAAGAACAGTAAGTAATAATTTGAGGTAAGTATGGACGGTAAATGGTGGCTGTGGTATCTGCTGATATTCTTTTTTGCAGCTCCTGCCTTTTCGCAAGATACGATTTATTTGGATAAAAAAGGTAGATGGCTGGATAGCAAGGAGAATGCGTTTCGATATTGTACTCGGGTTGATTTGGCCGAAGACAATATTGAGGTGAAGGTTTATAACTTGGGAGATACACTGCTCTATTTACATCACTTTTCCTATTTTGTAGATGACCCTAAAAAATGTATCGTAAATGGAGTGTCGTCCATTTTTTATGCAGATGGACAACTTTCGGATACCTATATGAATGTAAAGGGAAAGAAGGAAGGTGAGTATCGTCGGTTCTATAGAAACGGCGAGTTGAAGTACCTTTGCCATTTTGAGAATAACAGACGCGAAGGACAGTTGGAGATGTATTATCCCAATGGTTCTTTATGGCGGACCGAAGAGTTCCGAAAAGGACGTTCACAAGGAGGTCATGTGTACAATGCTGCAGGAAATGAAATTGAGTTCTATCCGTCTGAGCGGATTGTAGGTTTTCCAGGTGGAGTGGATGCGTTGGCGCTTTTTATGAAAGAGCATGTGCATTATCCTTTGGAAGCCTCGGAACAAAAGGTGGAAGGACGTGTACTTGTACAATTGACTTTTGATCAGCGTGGTAGAATCGTGGAATATCATGTACTTCCTCAAAGTACGGAGAATTATTATTTGAGGAAAGAAGCGATTCGTTTCGTGGAAGAAGACTTGATGAAAACAGAGTGGGAACCAGCCGTGCAATTTGGGGAATTTAAAAAAATTCGTTTTGTGTTGCCGATTGCATTTAAGATACCGAACCTCAAAGCCTCAAAATAAAAAATTAAAATTATGGCAAACTTTTATACAGAACATCCGGAACTCAAGTATCACTTGAACAATCCGATGATGGAGCGTATCTGTCAGTTGAAAGAACGCGATTACAGAGATAAAGACGAGTACGATTATGCGCCGCAGGATTATGCGGATGCCATCGACTCTTACGATAAAGTGTTGGAAATTACCGGTGAAATCACGGGTGAGGTGATTGCACCCAATGCCGAAGGAGTAGACCAGGAAGGTCCGCATCATGCCAATGGCCGTGTGGAATATGCTTCGGGTACAAAGGCTAACCTGGAGGCCATGGTAAAGGCTGGATTGAACGGAATGACCATGCCGCGCCGTTTCGGTGGTTTGAATTTCCCGATTACGCCGTACACCATGTGCGCGGAAATCGTGGCTCAGGCCGATGCCGGTTTCGGTAACATCTGGTCTTTGCAGGACTGTATTGAAACCTTGTATGAGTTCGGTAACGAAGACCAGCATAGCCGTTTCATCCCACGTATCTGTGCGGGCGAAACCATGTCTATGGACTTGACTGAACCGGATGCAGGTTCCGACTTGCAGAGCGTGATGCTGAAGGCTACGTACGATGAGGCTAACAACTGCTGGCGCCTGAACGGAGTGAAACGTTTCATCACGAACGGTGATGCCAATATTCACCTGGTACTGGCCCGTTCGGAAGAAGGTACTCACGATGGTCGTGGTTTGTCTATGTTTATCTACGACAAGAACGATGGCGGAGTTGACGTACGTCGTATTGAAAACAAGCTGGGTATCCATGGCTCTCCGACTTGTGAACTGGTGTACAAGAATGCGAAGGCTGAACTTTGTGGCGACCGCAAGCTCGGTCTGATTAAATACGTCATGGCATTGATGAACGGTGCCCGTCTGGGTATCGCGGCGCAGTCAGTAGGTTTGAGCCAGGCTGCTTATGATGAAGCATTGGCATACGCAAAAGACCGTAAGCAGTTCGGTAAGGCGATTATCGAATTCCCGGCAGTGTACGACATGCTGGCTACCATCAAGGCGAAACTGGATGCCGGTCGTGCGTTGTTGTATCAGACTTCCCGTTATGTGGATATCTACAAAGCCTTGGACGACATCGCCCGTGAACGCAAGCTGACTCCGGAAGAACGTCAGGAGCAGAAACGCTATGCAAAACTGGCCGACAGCTTTACACCGCTGGCAAAAGGTATGAACTCTGAATATGCCAACCAGAATGCCTACGACTGTATCCAGGTACACGGCGGTTCCGGCTTCATGATGGAATATGCGTGTCAGCGTATCTACCGTGATGCCCGTATCACCAGCATCTACGAAGGAACCACTCAGTTGCAGACGGTTGCTGCCATCCGTTACGTGACCAACGGTTCGTATGCGGCTACTTTGCATGAATTTGAAACGGTACCTTGTGCACCGGAATATGAAGGTTACATGGATCGTATCAAAGAAATGACCCGTAAGTTGGAAGCCTGCACCAATGCAGTGAAAGAAGCACAGAACCAGGAACTGCTGGATTTTGTGGCTCGTCGTTTGTATGAAATGGCGGCTGTCTGCGTGATGAGTCACTTGTTGTTGCAGGATGCCACCAAGGCTCCTGAAATGTTCGGCAAGTCATTGAATGTGTATGTGAACTATGCAGAGTCAGAAGTGGAAAAACATTTCAACTTCATCCGCAAGTTCCAGGCTGAAGAACTGGCAAGTTACCGGAAATAAGTTTCTGGCTGTATTTTCAAATAAGCACGGCTGACTGAATAAGTCATCCCATAAAATCCTCCTGTGGTTAGTCTGAATCGGATGAAAGACTGGCACAGGAGGATTTTTTTTAGGTGTTAGTGAATAAGTTTTTTTAGTTTGGTGACTTGCTTCTGAATCTTTTCTTTAAGTGTGTGAAATGAGTTTTTTCCGTAGCCATCGGTTGAATAGGAAGAGCAGGAAAAGGGCGAAGAGAATAGGCAGATAAAACAGACAGGTCTGTAGGGAAGGACTACCTTCTTGCAAGATGTGTAGCAGGGAAAGTAGCTTATTCCCGTATTGCCAGCACAAAAGTATTAGGCAACCTCCGATCGCCAGAAAGGTAGTGACGAGCATAAGGATGAACAATCTTTTCTCTTGCCGCTTTTCGCGTAGCAAGGTTTCCTGATGAATCTTCTGCATCATCCGGTAACTGAAATTGCTGGGCAACCGGTAGTCAGGCTGCTGGCTGAGAGCCTTTTTGAGTCCTTTATGGGTGGTATTCATAAGTCAATCCTCCTCTTTCATTAATGTACATAATTTTTTGCGGACGCGGTGTAGCTTCACTTTCACATTATTTTCGGTCAGGTGAAGGATGTAGGCTATTTCCGTCACCGGTTTCTCTTCTTCATAGAAGAGTGTCACCAAGGCCTTCTCGTCCGAAGTCAGACGGGTGAGTGCTCGTTGCAGCTTTTCTATCTGTACCTCATTTTCCGTATTGAGTGTTTCGTCTACTTCCGTATCCGACAAGCTGTTCCACATCCGGTTGTCGAACGAAAGAAGCTCATGCTCTTTTTTCCGCAGGGCAGACGTGGCGGTGTTGTAGGCAATGCGGTAAATCCAGGTAGAGAAACTGCTGTTCTCCTGAAACGAGGAAAGGTGGGTGAAGGCTTTCATAAAACAGTCTTGCGTCAGTTCTTCCGCATCCTCCGGCGAGCCTACCATGCGGACAATCAAGTGAAACACCTGTGGTCCGTAGGTATCCAGGAAATAGGAGAACTGTTCGGTTCTCCCGCTTAGGATGGATGCGATGATATGTGATTCCTCGTTTTGCATGATGCCTTTTAGACGCGATGCCTTGTGAAAGGTTACAGCCTGCGGAAAAAATTTTTTTTCATTGCTCATGGAGTGTAACCTTTTTCGTAGGGATGCGTCTAAAGGGGCAAAGTAACAAATTAAAAACGAAACGACGATGGAAGAATTAATGATTGTAGCCAATGTGGCCATTGTATTTGGAGTGATTTATAAATTGTTTGAACTGTTTGCCGGAAGAAGAGAACGGATGATGCTAATTGAGAAACTAGGAGATAAGCTGACACCGGAAACCTTTAAGAAAGGTATTGTGTATCGGCCCAGCTTGTTTTCTTTTGGTGGATTACGAGTGGGATGTCTGCTGCTGGGGATAGGTGTGGGACTGTTGATTGGATATGGTTTGGTGTATGCTACTCAGCCGGAATATTTTACAGAAGACCCATGCCGAGTAGTAGAACATACGGTTTCCATCATTTACAGCGCCAGTGTATTGCTGGGAGGCGGCTTGGGTCTGGTCATTTCTTATTTGATTGAAAAGAAACAGCTGGACAAGGAAAAATAAAAGCTTATTTTACTTTCAGACAAAGCGGTTTGATACGGGATTGACGTGTCAAATCGCTTTTTTAATGGCGTGATTTGCCTTAAAGATGTACATTTATTCTTTATTTATCCAAACAGATGCAATATTTTGAACTCAAATAGGATATTCTTTGTAATTTTACTGAGAGGTTAATTATGGAGGTTTTGGGTTATGAAATGGAATTACATAACAGGAGTGGTATGTGCTTTCATGCTGTTTGTAGGTCAGGTACATGCACAAGTGGAAGGAACGGATTCGCTTCGGATGGTAATGTACCACGACGGAGCGAATGAATTAAAGGAGATGATTATCTGTCCGCCGGTGTTTTGTTCCTTACCCGATGGAAAGCGCGTGAAGATGAAAATTTGCAACGACGGAGAAGAAACAGTACGTAAAGTTTCTTTTTGCTTGTTTTATAAGAAGAAAAGGCTTTGTAAGGTTCGGCTGCCGCACATGCAGAAAGGAGCGACCTATGAGTTTGCGGTGAATATCCACGAAAAACTGTCGCGGAAGGATCGGGAGAATTTGGAGTTCGAGTTGAAAAAAGGTTCTTGTTATCGGATGTATAAACTTCCAATACATTGATGGAATTATAATTCTATATTTTTGGGTTTTAGTATTTTATCTGTTAAGAGATTTAATTACATTATGCAGAATGATTAATATATGTTGTAAAGCATGGTTTTTTGACTCTGCTTTTTGTAGTTTCAAATAAAATAAATACTTTTGCACTGTGTTTTTCATAGTATTAGATTTAAGGTTAACAAAGGTTGGAGTTCAGCGGAACTCCTTTTTTTATGTCCTTACGTCTGGACATGAAAAAGGCCATTTCCACGGGCGGTGGAAACAGCCTTTTCAAGCAGGAAGGAATTTTATCCTTATTTCTTTTTAGTATCATCTGCTACGTCATTGATGACTTTGGCTTCATAGTTGAATTTAGAGAATCCTTTCTTCAAGTTTTCTACGGATGTCTTGTCGGCATCATACACAATGGTTACGGTTTTGTCCTGTAAATTGGTTTTCAACTCTTTCAGGCCTTTTTCAAAAGCGATGTTCTTCTGTACTTTCTTTTCGCAGTTCTGGCATACCATTTGCTGAACTTTGAAAGTGACTTTACGCATGTTTTTAGCTGAAGCATTCAAGCCGCCCAGCAGGACAGCCAACAATGATAATACTACAATTCGTTTCATAATTTAAATATTTAAATGGTGACATTAGTGTCCACTAAAAAATCATAGTAGTTCTTTGAAATTATTGAGATTCAATTTGTTATGAGTAATTTTGGGGAGAAC
>NZ_JAOQJI010000079.1:0-8165 GCF_025567125.1 Phocaeicola fibrisolvens
GGCTGTCGGAAACCTACCACCGTAAGGTGGCATGGCGCCGACAGCCGAGCCTACAGATAACCGTGGAGAAGCTGGATAACGACCTCACGATGCTGGGTGACAAGCTGAGCAAATCATTCGGCAACATCAAAGTGGCAGGGATATGAAACGGACAACAATCACGATGGACGGATGCGGCAGGATTGCCGTACCGTCCGATACCGCCAACATATGGATGAGTGAAATGGAGTTAGTAAGACTATTCAATGTCATCGCCCCGACCCTCCGTGCCGCCATCCGAGCCGTGTACAAAAGCGGAGTGTTGCAGCCTTGCGAGGTAGAAAGGCGCATCAGGCTGCCCAACGGTTATTATTCAGAAGTATATGCCTTACCAATGGTCGTGGCACTCGCTTTCCGCATCGACACGCCCAACGCCGCAAGGGTGCGCAACGCCCTGTTGGAAAGGCTGTGCTTGCGAAAAGACAGACAAATGCTTTGGCTTTCGTTAGGCAATAGTGCATCGTGCAAGTGTTAGCGAGTGCAGTTGCGTGTCAATACGCCCGTGCATTCACACAATACCCTTAGCCCGAAGAAGTGCAATTTTACTTTTTCGGGCTTTTTCTTTTCACCATTTTAAGGTTGGTATTGCCCATTCTGCTACATTTTCTTGTTCATCGGTTTCTTTTGCGCCGTTCTGCATAGTTTTACGTATCAAGGTTTTAGCCGTCCTTCCGTAGCTTTGCAACCATGTTTAATCCGCCTGCCGACAAGGTGTCGGCGGCACTAAAACCTATATTTGAAACATGGAAAAGAAAGAAGAATTTATCCGTGTAGGCACCACGCTCTACAAGATTGTAAACCAACCCCGCATTGACGGCGGCTATGTGAGGAGACGCATCGCATGGAACGCCGAGACCCTGCGGCAGGACTACGGCAAGGACTACATGGCAAGTGTTCCGAAGTATGACGGCTTCTGTACCGTACCCGACCATGTAGGCTACAAATCCGTAGTAGGCAAGTTTCTCAACCTCTACGAGCCGATAAGCCATGTTCTCGTGCAGGGCGACTTCCCCTGCATTCGCTCGTTGGTGGAGCACATCTTCGGCGAACAGTACGAATTGGGCATGGACTATTTGCAACTGCTGTACCTGTACCCCGTTCAGAAGCTGCCCATCCTCCTGCTCGTATCCGAAGAGAGGAACACGGGCAAAAGCACGTTCCTGAACTTCCTGAAAGCCGTATTCCAGAACAACGTGACGTTCAACACCAACGAGGATTTTCGTAGTCAGTTCAATTCCGACTGGGCGGGCAAGCTGCTCATCATGGTGGACGAGGTGTTGCTCAACCGCCGTGAGGACAGCGAGAGGTTGAAGAACCTCAGCACCACGCTTTCCTACAAGGTGGAGGCGAAAGGCAAAGACCGTGACAAGATAGGCTTCTTCGCCTAGTTCGTGCTTTGCTCCAACAACGAGCACCTGCCCGTCATCATTGACGCTGGCGAGACACGCTATTGGGTGCGTAAGATTGTGCCGCTACAGAATGACGATACCGACTTCCTGCAAAAGCTGAAAGCGGAAATCCCCGCTTTCCTGCACTTCCTATGCAACCGTGCACTCTCCACCGAAAAGGAGAGCCGCATGTGGTTCGACCCGAAGCGGCTGGAAACAGATGCCCTGCGGAAGATTATCCGAAGCAACCGTAACCGTTTGGAGATAGAGATGGCGGAACTGCTGCTCGACATCATGGCAAGCGTGGGCATCAGTTCTGTTTCTTTTTGCCTCAATGACATTATCCCGTTGCTCGTCTGCTCTCAAGTAAAGGTGGAGAAGGCGCAGGTTCGGAAAGTGGTGCAGGAATGCTGGAAGCTGGCTCCTGCATCCAATTCGCTTTCCTACACCACCTACCAATGCGACTACAGCCGTAAGTGCGGATATTCACCCGTCAAGAGGATAGGACGCTACTACACGGCAAGCAAAGCGCAGTTGGAAACACTCTGATATTTTGATGAAATGATGAAAGCATATATAAATATAAAGAATGACAGCGACTTACATTCTCATCAAACGCTCAACAAAAGGATTGGGCTGATGAAAAGAGGAAACGGACGCAGCCCCACACATCACTTTTCTTTTGGCGAGCGGTTTGATGAAACGCTGATGAAAGATTATTTCATTAGCTGTCAGTATATTAGACTATCCAATCATCAATTCATCGGATTTTCACCCCTCATCAAGTCCGCCGGAGAAGCAACAGAGGTGAACATCGCTATTCGCAGACAGGTCGGACGGACTTCCGGTTTGCCGACCGACAAGGGGAAACCGATGTCACTGGCGAAAAGAAAAGGCAACCAATGTCCGCCGACATCACCGCTGACGCCGCCGCAGGCTTTTGGGAAACAAAAAGCCATAGCTCATTAGGGCGTTTTCTTCACGCACCGCTGACGCTAATGCTAAAAACGCCCCAATGAGCCAGCGGGGGCGTACCCCTCTGGACACCCCGTTTGCCCCGTGCGGCTATAACCGCAGGCAGGCGGACACCGACAGACAAGTTTGTATAACCTCTAAAACAAGAAACGAACATGGGATACATAAGCATCCAAATCAACAAGGCGAAAGGTTCGGCTGACACGGGCGCATCCGACCACATCGAACGCAAGACTACGCCCAAGAACGCAGACCCCACACGCACCCACCTCAACCGTGAACTGGTAGAGTTTCCTGATGGAGTGTCCGACTGTACCGAAGTGATAAGTCACCGTATCCGTACGGCTGGTATCAAACGTAAGATAACCCCTGACCAAGTGCGGGCAATTAGAATCGTGCTTTCGGGTACGCACGAGGATATGATGAAAATACAGGACGAGGGCAGACTTGACGAATGGTGTGATGACAACCTGCAATGGCTGCAACGCACATTCGGCAAGGAGAACACAGTTTCGGCAGTCCTACACATGGACGAACATACACCGCATATCCACGCAACGGTCGTGCCGATAGTAACAGGCGAGCGCAGGAAAACCAAGAGGAAGCAGATAGAGGGCAAACGCACGTACCGCAAGAAATCCAACGGCGTTCGCCTGTGCGCCGATGATGTGCTGACACGTGAGAAGCTGGTCGCCTACCATGACAGCTACGCCGCAGCAATGGCGAAGTACGGCTTGCAGCGTGGTGTCCGTGGTTCGGAAGCACGGCACACCACCACTGCCCAATACTACCGTGACCTGAAACGGCAGACGGGAGAGTTTGAAGCCAATGTGCAACAACTACAAACCGAACAACAACAGGTGGAACGACAGCTTGACGAAGTGCGGAAGGAAATCAAGTCGGAGAAGCTGGAAGCCGCCAAGACCGAAGCGAAGACGGCACTCGTGGCAAAGGTCGGTTCTCTTTTGGGCAGCGGAAAGCTGAAAGAACTGGAAACCGACAACCGTACCCTGCAAGGCGAGGTCGCCGCCCGTGACGAAAGCATTGAGTTGTTGCAACAACAGATGGAACGGCAGCAGGAGGAACACAGTCGCCAACTGATGGAACTGCAAGCCAAACACCGCAGGGAAATGGCGGACAAGGAAGCGGAACACCAAAAGGAAGTGTCATTTCTGAAATCCATCATCCAAAAGGCCAAGAAATGGTTTCCGCTGTTCCAAGAACTGGTGTACATGGAGAAGCTCTGCCTTAAAGTCGGCTTCAACGAGCGGCAGACTGCCACGCTCGTCAGCGGCAAGCCGCTGTTCTACGAGGGCGAACTCTATTCGGAGGAACACAAGCGGAAGTTCACGACCGAAAGGGCTGGCTTCCAAGTGGTGAAAGACCCGAAAGACAGGTCTAAGCTCGCACTTGCCATCAACGGGCAACCGATTGGCGAATGGTTCAAGGAGCAGTTTTGCAGTCTCATTCGTTAGAAAGACTGTCGAGCCGCTCAGGAAAGGCAATAACATGGGATTATAAACAATGCCAACGGGGCTAGCAAGGTATGTTTTGAGTTACTCAAAACGTTTCGGGTTACTCCCGAAAGCCTTGCAGTAAAGGTTACTCTTCCGAAGTCGGGCAACCTGTTTAAAGCAGCGGTGTTCTTGGACTATTCTTTATTGTTTATACAAAAAATCAATTTACAGTATATGTAGTGTGTCCAATACTAAGAGCTTGGCAGTCAACCCGTGGTTGAGCGAGATATTAGCGTAGACATTCATTCCTATACCTATTACTGACTAATATAGTCAATCTTGGGTTGCTTAGAAACCAAGCCCGTCCATAAAGTTATCCCAATCTCCACCATTCTCCATAAATGCCTCATAGTCTTCCCCACCAAGGGCATAGTAGGTGTCTCTTTCTAAATCCCGTATAGACGGTTCTTCATCATAATCATAGCTGAATTCGGTGCTTTCAAGTTTTTTCTGTGACCACAGGCTTAAATAGCGGCACAGCAGCATTGTTTCTTTACGTCTTTGTGGATATAAACGTTCCAATTCTTTAACGCATGTTTCATTGAGAATCAGCTTCCCCTTCCGCACCAATAGCCAGAAGAGAGTTTTTTTCTGCTCAAACATGGTTCTGCATGCCCCAAAGAAATCTCCGAAAGATAGAATTTCCCGCAGATTCTCCACTTCCATTACAGGTGTTTCTGACAAGTTCTTTTTAGTAAGCCTTCCTTTCACAGACCCTGTGACATGATTGTATATCTCGCCTGTATAGACCGCAGAGTAATCTTCTTCTATATAATCAGCAAAACAATTCCATCTAACAGTTTTTTGATACTTTTCTAAGGTGCCCTTGGGAACATGAAGTCTTGTGTTGTTCACATAATGAAATGTTCCTTTTGCTATGGGACAAGGGTCAGCTGCATAGACATATAAGTCTTTCAAAGCAGAAGGTATGCAGAGCTTTCCAATATGCATAATTGATACAGGCAAATGTAAACTCGCAATGCCAGTCTTGGCAAAGGCTTCGTCTCCAACTTTTTTCAATCCGTCATTCAGACGAATAATCTTCAGATTGGACTTCCCATAAAAAGCTGAAGGAGCTATCTCAACGGTTCCATCCGGTATGGCATATTCACTGCTGTTGACATTTGTATATAGCAACAACTTGTTGGAGATATAAAGGCTGTTATCGACTAAGGACAGCTTTTGCTGTGGACATTCAAAGACGACAGTTGAAAGATTAGGACATTGATAGACAGCTCCACTGCTCATCCTTTTCACGTCATTCCGCAAGACGATGTTTCTGACAAACAAACAATTGCAAATGCAAGCCCTTTCCCATATCAATGTATTAGAAACGATTGTTTCCAAGGTTGGAAGTCTATAGAAAGCATACTTTTCCATTATCATGGCTTGCTCAGGCAAAACGATTTCCCTGAGGTACAAGTCGGTGAATATAAATTTAGTGAGTATATCTTGTTGGGTATAGCAATCACAAACAGCCCATTGGGACGTAGAGGTATAATAGGATTCTCCTCCATCAACAAGAACGCATTTGCTCAAATCCAACCTTGTCAGGAAGGAATGTTTACCAATCAGGTTTTGACTATACTCACGCAAGGAAAGAATATCAGTCCCGTTAAGGCTTCCTTGAATGCGGATGGTGTATGAGGCATTTGGAATACTATGTCTGTTTAATTCTTTTCCAATCTCGCCAGGCGCAAAATCTGTGATTTCAATCTCATATTTATCCATGTTTCTATAGAAAGCGGAAGTATAAAAGTGTTCCATATCCCAGACGCATTCGATTTCCACACCCATCGGAGTCGTATGTCGGTTGCTGGATTTAGGAGAGTGATATAAGAAAAAGACCTGCGCATCCCAATCGTTATTATCATTACTCAGAATATAAACATATGGATGCAGATATTTCTTGCAGAATGCGGTAATCTCAGCGACTATTTTCTCTTCAGGCAATCTGTGTGATTGCCTATATGGCATTTCTGTCAGTACCAAAGGAATTGGCATTCCTGTACATCCTTCCTTAACTTTGGCAACTATGTCAGAAATGCTTCCTTCCATATTATCAATAGCATTGCCTCCTTTGGGGAGTTGGAGTGTGGCCCTGAACAACAAAGTAGTTGCATCCCCCACTCCCCCACAAATAAGACAGTCATCGTGTATGAGTACATTTTCCTGTTCACAAACATAAATCAGGGGAACTCCTTTGACACCGACTTGTTGTTCCATGTTTTTCATTACTTCTGCTTTGAAAATCCGAAGATCATGGATTATTTGTTCTTGATAGTCTGATAGATTTCTGACAACCACATCTGAGAAAGAGACTTTTTTGATGCCAAAAACCAAACCGTTGAGGTATCTTCCTCGAATAACATACGCGTTTCCTTTTTTGATTTTGTTACAGATAGCAACAATATAATCAGCATCTGCCAATTTCCCTGTATTTGCTTCTCCAATAAAAATATGTGTATCCTTTCCTGCAAATACTTCACGAAAGGAACGTATCCAAGTTTGGAGTTCATCTGAACTGCAAGATTTACTATAGGTATCTAATGTAAATGCCATATAAATTCTACCTTTTCTACAAAGGTAATAAAAAACAGGCATTTCTTGGCAAATTCAATTCTTTTTTTTATTTTTGCATCCGTAAGAGTTACCCGAATAAGCAAAGCGATGCAGACCACGGCAATTAGGACGGTTGCCAACTCATTACCTGAAAACGAAGTAATTCTTCTAACTCTCTTGATTTCAAAGAGGTATATTCCTTTATACAGATTTACGGAAAAACTTTGGCTTTACACTGATATCACCTGAAATTTTAACTTTATCCCCCAGGAAATATTCAAGACTACTTTCTCTCAAAAACTTTTTCATTTCAAAATGAGGAGAAATCCTTTAGCTCCCTTCATTTATGTCAAAAAAGAACAGTTTTATATTGGATTTTGTAAATATAAACCGTACTTTTGCTTGCTAGCTTATAAAGACATTCAAAAAACTTATAAAAATAGATAACCATGAAAGAAATAGACTGGTCGAATCTGTCCTTCGGATACATGAAGACAGATTACAATGTACGTTGCTATTATCGCGACGGAAAATGGGGAGAACTTGAACTCTGCTCAGAAGAAACACTGAACATTCACATGGCGGCCACTTGCCTTCACTATGGACAAGAAGCCTTTGAAGGCCTGAAGGCTTATCGCGGAAAAGACGGTAAAATCCGTATCTTCCGCCCGGAAGCCAATGCCGAGCGCTTGCAGAGCACTTGTCGCGGTATTCTGATGCCGGAACTCCCGACCGAAACATTCTGTGAGGCTGTAAAGAAAGTAGTAAAGGCCAATGAACGCTTCATTCCACCATACGAAAGCGGTGCTTCTCTTTATATCCGTCCGCTACTGATTGGTACAGGCGCACAGGTGGGTGTACATCCAGCCAATGAATACCTGTTCGTGATATTTGTCACTCCGGTAGGTCCTTACTTTAAAGGTGGATTTGCTACAAACCCGTATGTCATCATCCGCCAGTATGACCGTGCGGCTCCGCTGGGAACCGGTACATACAAAGTCGGCGGCAACTATGCAGCCAGCCTCCGTGCCAACAAAATCGCACATGATGCCGGATATGCCAGTGAGTTCTATCTGGATGCCAAGGAAAAGAAATATATTGACGAATGTGGTGCCGCCAACTTTTTTGGTATCAAAAACAACACCTATGTCACTCCGTTGTCTACTTCTATCCTGCCTTCCATCACTAACCGCAGCCTGATGCAGCTGGCAGAAGACATGGGACTGAAAGTAGAACGCCGTCCGATTCCAGAAGAAGAACTGACTACCTTTGAGGAAGCCGGTGCCTGCGGTACAGCCGCCGTTATCAGTCCTATCGAACGCATTGATGACTTGGAGAATCACAAATCGTACGTAATTGCTAAAGATGGAAAGCCAGGTCCTATCAGTGAAAAACTGTATCACAAGCTGCGCGCCATTCAATATGGAGACGAAGCTGACCCATACGGATGGGTAACAGTGCTGGATTAAACAATCACGCAGACAAATACACAAAAGGTCCGAAACTTCTCTCACATAGTTTCGGACCTTTTGTTTTTACATCGGCTCGCTTTTACGTTGAGCCCTCAAGAATTATTCAAAACAAAAAAGAGGGTGTGTCAAAATGCATACCCTCTTTTTTTATGACAACGCCCCGACTTTCCCAAGCCGAGGCATTGTTATTACCTAAAGATTTTGTATCTTTA